>NZ_JBIUHC010000005.1:0-149864 GCF_044627735.1 Cupriavidus sp. CuC1
CGCAACGTAGCGGGTTGGTTACCGCTTTGCCTGGTCAACCCGAGCTTGTTCAGTTGCCTTTGCAAGCTCCGGCCTTTTTAGGCCGGGGTAGTTGACGCGTCAGAACTTGTGCCGGACGCCGGCCATGACGCCCGGCCGTGTGCTGTTGCCAAGCTGTGTTCAGTAAGCGATCCTGGCTACGGCGCGCAACTCCTCGGCGGTGGCCGTGCCAAAGCCGAAGAATTCGAGATAAGCGGGAATCATCTCGAACAACATGTCCGTGCCCACCTGGACCTGGCAGCCGCGCTCCAGCGCCGCGCGCAGCAGCGGCGTGTACTCCGTCTTCATCACGACCTCGCCCACCCACGCTTGCGGGTCGATGCGGTTGACATCGAAGGGAAGGGGGTCGGCCTCGTTCATGCCCAGCGGCGTGGCGTTGACCACCAGTTGATAGCCGGCGGGATCGTTCGAGCCCGTGCTTACCTGCAATTGCGGGTAGTGCGCCTGCAGCCGCGTGGCCAGTGCCTGCGCCGAGGCGTCGCGCGCATCGAACAGGCCTAGCCGCGCCACGCCGGCGCCGGCCAGCGACGCGGCGATGGCCGAGCCGACGCCGCCGCAGCCGGACACCAGCACGCTGGCGCCCTCCAACTGGCAGCCTTTGCGCTGGATGCCGCGCACGAAGCCCGCGCCATCGAACTGATCGCCGAGCAAGGTGCCGTCATCGCGCAGCAGTACCGCGTTGCAGGCGCCGGCGATGCGGGCCGTCGGGGTGAGCGCGTCCACCAGTTCCATGGTGGAGACCTTGTGCGGCATGGTGATGAGTGCGCCGCGCAGGTTGGTCAGCCGGAACAGCGCGCGGAAGCCATCGGCGAAGTGCTCGGCTTTCAGGCCCATGGGCACCACCACGGCATTGATGCAGCGCTGCGCGAACCAGGGGTTGTAGATCATCGGGGCCTTGAAGGACTCGGTGGGGTAGCCGATGTGGGCGATGAGGGTGGTCTTGCCGTCGATCATGATGAGGTCTGGGGTCCGTGTTGCCGTCTATCCCGCCAGGCGGAAGCGATATGGGTAGCGCAAGCTTAGGGGGTGAAGTGATGCGAACCAAGAGATTCAAGTTGCACTACGCGCGATAGACGCACGTATATGCGCGCTTATGGCGCGAAACTCGGGTTTGCCCCGGTGGATGGGGCCCCTTAGCCGGGGCGTTATCGAATGCAGGGGTTTACCCTTGATTCGTGCGTTCATCGTGCGCTCGCGCACGAATAGCGCGGCTGGCCGGGGTGCTGCCATTGTTGGCGGCCGGGGCGCCGGCTACGCTTCGGCTGCCGCCGTGCCCACCCCGGCACGGCGGCGCGAGGGATACGGCGCCCGGGCTAGAGCGAAGCCAAGGCCCTTGCTATGATGGCTAACACCCGCAGCCACCACGGACCACATTAAAAGGAGCAGACATGAGCCGACCGGCAGACGTTTTTTCGCCGCGCGCCGACGATTTCCAGCCTTGGGAGAACCCGCTGGGCATCATGGGTTATGAGTTCGTCGAATTTGCGTCCCCCGATCCCGTGGCGCTTGGGCGCACCTTCGAGCGTTTTGGCTTTCATGCCATTGCCCAGCACCGGCACAAGAACGTGAAGCTGTTCCGCCAGGGCGAGATGAATTTCATCGTCGACGCGGAGCCTGATTCCTTCGCCACCCGCTATGCCTCCGAATATGGTCTCTCGATCTGCGCGGTCGGCATTCGCGTGAGCGATGCCGCAACGGCGTTCGCGCGCGCGGTCGATGCCGGTGCGTGGCCGTTCGAGGCCGGCACGGTCGGCCCCATGGAGCTGAACATCCCGGCCATCCAGGGCATCGGCCGCTCCATCATCTACTTTATCGACCGCTGGCGCGGCAAGGAGGGGCGGCCCGGCGACGTGGGCGACATCTCCATCTACGACGTCGATTTCCGCGCGCTGGCGCCTGCCGCCACTGACACTGCCGCGCCCACCGCCGGCGCCGGCCTGGCCCGCGTGGACCATGTGACGCAGGCGGTCGATCCCGGGCATCTGGAAGAGTGGCTGGATTTTTATCGCAAGGTGCTGGGCTTTCGCGAGATCCATGAGGTCAATGCCGGCTGGCATGTCGCGAGCGATTCCCGCGTGCTGCTCTCGCCCTGCGGCCTGATCCGCATCCCGATCTACGAGAAAGGCATGCAGCGCCACGACCAGATGGAGCACTACCTGTCAGGGCATCACGGCGAGGGCATCCAGCACATTGCGCTGGCGACCGACGACCTGGTGGCCAGCGCCGCCGCGCTGGCGCGCAACGGGGTGCGCTTCGTCGAGCCGCCCGTGGCCTACTATGATACCGTGGACGCGCGCGTGCCGGGACATGGGCTGGATCTCGCGGCCTTGCGGCGCTATGGCATCCTGGTGGACGGTGCGCTGCGCGACGACGGCACGCGCGAGACCTTCCTGCAAGCCTTTGCCCGCCGCGAGGCCGGTGAGTTCTTCTTCGAAATCGTCCAGCGCGACAATTACCATGGCTTCGGCGAGGGCAACCTGCCCGCGCTGGCGGCGGCCATGGCCGCTGGCGCTACGCCGATAGCGCCGGCTTGATGGCCTGGCTGGTCTCGTTTGCCCTGTTTGCCCTGAAGGCAGCCGGCCCGCCTTGACGGCGCGGACCGGCTCGCGGATAGTGCGGTGCGCGCTTTTCGCCGCGTGGCGATGTCGCCTTGCTTCATTCCCGCCTTCCCATTCCTGGCCGTGCAGCCGCGGCCTTTGCGTCCGCCGTCAACATGACTCTCCGCTCCCTTCGCGCCGTCCCTCCGGATTCCCGACGTATTGCCCGGCTGATGCTGGCGCCGGCCCTGGCGCTTTGTCTCGGTTTGCCCGCCTGCTCGCGGCATGACGCCCCGCCCGCGGCGGCTGGCGCTTCGTCCGCGCAGGCCTCCGCCGCGGTTGCGCAGGCCGACAGCCTCAAGCGCGAGGCCTTGATCCTGCTGGCTTTTCCCGCCTGGCGCGACGACGACAAAGGCCGCGTGGTGCATGCCGCCTTGCCCGACCTGGACTACAAGGGCAAGGGCGAGGCGCCGCTGGTGGAGGACACCATCGATGTCAAGCCGATCCAGGTGATCCGGCTGGACGACACCCATGCCGTGATGCTGACCGAGGGCGTGGTGGTGGATGAAGGTGGCACGCGCAACGACAGCCACGCGGCAGGCGCCTGGCTGGGCGCGTACTTTTTCACGCGCAATGCCAGCGCCAATGGCGAAGGCGCCGGCGGCTGGCAGCTAAGCCGGCGCGTCGACGGGGTTGACTATACCGGCGTGGAAGGCGCACTCGGCCAGTCGTCGGTCGCAAGGATATCGGCCACGGACTTTGCGCTCACCCTTACCTGGGGCAGCTGCTGGCAAGGCTATTGCGGCAGCTGGGCGTCGGTCTATCGCCTGGAACCGGGGCAGATCTCCACCTTGCTGGGCGGCGTGGCCATGAGTGCGGAGAATTCCGGCGCGCTCGAGCCATGCAACGAGGCGCTGTCAGGCAAGTCTGATGTGCTCGCGGAACGCGGCACGGATAGCCAGGACGCCGGCGAGCAGGTCTGCTATGCGGTAGAAGGCAAACCGGCATTTGCCCTTGGCGCGGACACCCCGGGCGACCTGACCGTGACCTTCCAGGGCCAGGAGGTCAAATTACCGGGAGGCGCGGGCAAGCCGCGGCGCAAATCGCTCGACGCGGTGGTGCGCTATCGCTTCCAGGACGGCAAGTACCTGGTGAGCCAGGGCGCGAACCCGGTACCTTCGTTCTAGTCACACTTCCTCCACTCCCTGCACTTCCAGGGCCGCTGCTGCATCGGGTTGGCTCCGGAGTGCCTGTCCAACGCACGAGAGAAAGAGAGAGACGCGCACCCATGACCGACATCCACCACGCCGCTGCCCAGGGCTTCTCCAGCCAGGCCGATACCTACGCCCGCGGGCGCCCCGACTATCCGAGCGCGCTTGGCGCCTGGCTGACGACGGAGCTCGGCCTGCGGCCCGGCAAGACCGTGCTGGACCTGGGCGCCGGCACTGGCAAGTTCAGCAGCCTGTTGCTGGCCACCGGAGCCAGCGTGATCGCGGTCGAGCCCGTGGCGGCGATGCGGGCCCAGCTAAGCGCCGCCTTGCCTGCCGTGCAAGCGCTGGAGGGCACGGCCGAGGCCATCCCGCTGCCCGACGCCAGCGTCGATGCGGTGGCCTGCGCGCAGGCGTTCCACTGGTTTGCCAACGCCGCGGCCATGGCCGAGATCGGCCGTGTGCTGCGCCCGGGCGGCAAGCTCGGCCTGGTGTGGAACGTGCGCGACGAATCGGTCGACTGGGTGGCGCAGCTGACCGCCATCATGACCCCGTTCGAGGGCGACGCGCCGCGCTTCTACAAGGGCGACTGGAAGCAGGTCTTTCCGGCCAGCGGGTTCGGCGAGCTGGGCCTGGCCAGCCTGCCTTACGAGCACGTAGGCCCCGCGCAGCAGGTGATCGTGGACCGGGTGATGTCGGTCAGCTTCATTGCCTCGCTGCCGGCCGCGGAGCAGGATGCGGTGCGCGCCCGGCTGCTTGCGGTGATCGACGCAATCCCGGCGCTGGCCGGCAAGGCCAGCGTGGCGTTTCCCTACCGGACCGAGGCGTATAGCTGCCAGCGGCTCGCGTAACAGGAATGCAGCGGCGGCACGCTACGGCGCTGCCGCGGTCGGCCCCGGCGCGTTCGCGCTGTAGTCGGCCAGGGCGTCCGAGGGGCGGGGCGTGTCGCCCGCGTGCTCGATCCAGCCGCCACCGAGGAACTGGTAGAGATCGACCAGGTTGATCAGCCGTTGCAGCCGTGCGTTGATCAGCAGCAACTGCGCGCTGTAGAGGTCGTTCTGCGCGGTCAGCACGCTCAGGTAGCTGTCCACCCCGTTGCGAAAGCGCAGGTCCGACAGCACCAGCCGCCGCTCTTGCGAGCTGGTGAAGCGTTCGAGCGCCTTGATCTGGTTGTCATAGGTCCCGCGCGCCGCCAGGCCATCCGACACTTCGCGAAAGGCCGTCTGGATGGCTTTCTCGTAGGTCGCGATTTCGATGCGCTTCTGTACTTGGGCCAGGTCCAGCGCGGCGACACTGGCGCCGCCCTGGAAGATCGGCAGGGTGATCTGCGGCGCGAACGACCAGGCGCCGGAGCCCGGCTTGAACAAGCCGCCCAGTGTTGGCGACAGCGTGCCCGCGCTGCCGGTCAGCGTCACGCGCGGGAAAAACGCCGCGCGCGCCGCGCCGATATTGGCGTTGGCCGCCCGCAGCGCTTGCTCCGCGGCAAGGATGTCCGGGCGCCGTGTCAGCAGGTCGGACGGCAGGCCCGCCGGGATATCGACCAGCAGGGACTGGCTGTTGAGCGGCAGGCCCGGCGGCAGGTCGTCCGGCAGCGGCTCGCCCACCAGCAGCACCAGCGCGTTCTCCGATTGCGCGCGCAAGCGGCTTTCCGTTTCCAGATTGGCGCGCGCCTGCTCGACCACGCCTTCGGCCTGGCGCAGGGCCAGCTCCGAGCCCGTGCCGACTTCAAACTGCAGGCTGGTGATGCGGAACGACTCCTCGGCCGTGACCAGCGTGCCGCGCGTGACGGCCAGCGCGTCGTCGTAGCTGAGCATGGTGAGGTACTGGTTCGCCACCGACGACAGCAAGGCCAGCTCTGCCGCCTTGCGGCTCTCCGACAGCGACAGGAACTGCGCGAGCGCCTGGTCCTTCAGGCTGCGGATGCGGCCGAAGAAGTCGATTTCCCACGACGCGCTGAGGCCGACCGAATATTCGTTGGAGATGGTCCTGCCGGCGAATGACAGGTTCTCCGGCGTGCGCGAGCGGCTCTGCGAGGCCACCGCGTTGACCGAGGGGAACAGGCCCGCGCGGGTGATCTGGTACTGCGCGCGCGCCGCCTCCATGTTCAGTACCGACACGCGCAGGTCGCGGTTGTTCTTGAGCGCGAGCGCCAGCAGGCGCTGCAGGCGCGCATCGGCAAAGAAGTCCCGCCAGCCAATCTCCGGTGCCGGCGCGCTGGCGGTTGCGCTGGCGGCGTCCGGCTGCGTGTCGTAGACGCCGCCGGCCGGGAAGGTGGGGGCAACGGGGGCGGCGGGGCGCTCGTAGCGCGGCTGGAGCGTGCAGCCAGCTGCCAGGATGGCGGCGGTGGCGATCAATGCGAGTCTGGGCATCTCAATGTCCTTGACCAGGCGTGCCGGCGCTGCCATCGCTGCCATCGTCATGGCCGCCGCCCGCATGGCCGGACGGGGCGGGCACGGGTGGCGACCCGGGCTTGTTCTTGGTCTTGCTGAACTTGCCGATCACGACGAAGAACATCGGGATCATGAAGATCGCGAGGAAGGTGGCGGTCAGCATCCCGCCGATCACCCCGGTGCCGATCGCATGCTGGCTGCCGGAGCCGGCGCCGTTGCTCAGCGCCAGGGGCAGCACGCCAAGGATGAAGGCGAGCGACGTCATCAGGATCGGGCGCAAGCGCAGGCGTGCCGCCTCCACCGCCGCATCGATGGTGCTCATGCCCTGGTCGCGCAGGTCACGGGCGAACTCCACGATCAGGATGGCGTTCTTTGCCGACAGCCCCACCGTGGTCAGCAGGCCGACCTGGAAGAAGACGTCGTTTTCCAGCCCGCGCAGGGTGGCGGCCAGCAGTGCGCCCAGGATGCCCAGCGGCACCACCATGATCACCGAGAACGGGATCGACCAGCTTTCATACAGCGCGGCCAGGCAAAGGAACACGACCAGGATCGAGATGCCGTAGAGCAGCGGCGCCTGCGAGCCGGACTGGCGCTCCTGGTACGACAAGCCGGTCCATTCGTAGCCGATGCCGTCGGGCAGCTTCGCCGCGATGGCTTCCATGGCGTTCATCGCCTGGCCGGTCGATTTGCCGGCCGCGGCCGCGCCCTGGATCTCGACCGCCGGGATGCCGTTGAAGCGCTCCAGCTTGGGGGAGCCATAGATCCAGTTCCCCGAACCGAAGGCGCCGAACGGCACCATGGTGCCGGACGCATTGCGCACGTACCAGGTGTTCAGGTCCTCGGGATTCATGCGGAACCTCGGTTCGCCTTGCACGTAGACCTTCTTGATCCGGTTGTCGGTGTCGAGGAAGTTGTTGACGTACAGCGACGCCCAGGCGGTGGAGAAGGTCTGGTCGATGTCGGCGGCGGTCACGCTCAGCGCATTGGCTTTTTCGCGGTCGATATCGACCTTGAACTGCGGCGTGTCGTTCAGGCCGTTCGGGCGCACCTGCGCCAGCAGCGGGTCTTTGGCCGCGATGCCGAGCATCATGTTGCGCGCCTGCATCAGCTTGTCGTGGCCCACGCCGGCCCGATCCTGCAGCTCGAAGTCAAAGCCCGCGGCCGTGCCGAGTTCGGGAATGGAAGGGGGATTCAACGGGAACACGTTGGCGTCCGTGTATCCCGTGAAGTGCTTGAAAATCCGCCCGACCAAAGCGGGCGCTTTCAGGTTCGCGGACTCCCGCTTGGAGAAGTCCTTCAGCCGCACGAACACCAGGCCCGAGTTCTGGCCGCGGCCGGCAAAGCTGAAGCCGTTGACCGTCAGCACGGCTTCCACCGATTCCTTCTCGCTGTTGAGCAGGTACTCCTGCACATCCAGCAACACCTTGGCGGTACGCTCCTGCGTGGAACCCACGGGCGCCTGCACCAGCACGAACATGGTGCCCTGGTCCTCTTCGGGCAGGAAGGCTTTCGGCAGCCGCACGAACAGGAAGCCCACCACCAGGATCACCATCAGGTAGATGGCCAGCCAGCGGCCCGAGCGCCGGATCACGTGCTCCACGCCGCCGTGGTACTTCTGCTGGCTCTTGGCGAAGGTGCGGTTGAACCAGCCGAAGAAGCCGGTCTTTTCGTCGTGGTGGCCTTTCGGGATCGGCTCGAGCATGCTCGCGCACAGCGCCGGCGTCAGGATCAGGGCCACCAATACGGACAGCACCATGGCGGCAACGATGGTCAGCGAGAACTGCCGGTAGATCGCCCCCACCGAGCCGCCGGAGAATGCCACCGGCACGAACACCGCCGACAGCACCAGCGCCACGCCCACCAGCGCGCCGGTGATCTGCTCCATGGCCTTGCGCGTGGCGTCGCGCGGCGACAAGCCTTCCTCGGCCATGACCCGCTCGACGTTTTCCACCACCACGATCGCATCGTCCACCAGCAGGCCGATGGCCAGCACCATGCCGAACATCGATAGCGTGTTGATCGAGAATCCAACCACCGACATCACCGCGAACGTGCCCAGCAGCACCACGGGCACCGCGATGGTCGGGATCAACGTGGCGCGCAGGTTCTGCAGGAACAGGTACATCACCAGGAACACCAGCACGATGCCCTCGATCAGTGTCTTGACCACTTCCTCGATCGACAGCGTGATGAACGGCGTGATGTCGTACGGATACTCCACCACCACGCCTTGCGGCGCGTAGCGCTGCAGGTCGGCCATCCTGGCGCGCACCGCCTTGGCCGTGGCCAGCGCGTTGGCGCCGGTGGCGAGCTGGATGCCGAAGGCCGCGGTCGGCTGGCCGTTGTACTTGGTGTCGAAGTTGTAGTTCTCGCCGCCCAGCTCGATGCGCGCCACATCCCTCAGGCGCACCTGCGAGCCGTCGGTATTCACCTTGAGCAGGATATTGCCGAACTGCGCGGGGGTTTGCAGCAACGTGGCCTCGGTGATGGTAGCTTGCAGCATCTGGCCCGGCACCGACGGCGTGCCGCCCAGGCTGCCGCCGGCAACCTGCACGTTCTGCGCGGCCACCGCGGTCCTGATGTCGATCGGGGTCAGGCTGTAGTTGTTCAGCTTGGTCGCATCGAGCCAGATCCGCATGGCGTACTGCGTGCCGAACAGCGTCACCGTGCCGACGCCGTCGATCCGGCTGACCGGGTCCAGCACCTTCGACGCGACGTAGTTCGCCAGGTCGTAGCGGCCCATGCTGCCGTCCTTGGACACAAAGGCAAGGATCAGCAAAAAGCTGCTGCTCGATTTGGTGACCTTGGTGCCCAGTTGCTGCACGGCCTGCGGCAGCAACGGGGTGGCCAGCTGCAGCTTGTTTTGCACCTGGACCTGCGCGATGTCCGGGTTGGTGCCGGCCGCGAAGGTCAGCGTGATGGTGGCGGTGCCGGAGTCGTCGCTGGTCGACGACAGGTACAGCAGGTGGTCCAGGCCGCTCATCTGTTGCTCGATCACCTGCGTGACGGTGTCTTCGACGGTCTTGGCCGAAGCGCCGGGATAGGTGGCGCTGATCTGCACGGCCGGTGGGGCAATCGTGGGGTACTGGGCAATGGGCAGCGTGGTGGTCGCGGCGAAGCCGGTCAGCATCAGGATGATCGCGATTACCCACGCAAAAATCGGCCGGTCGATAAAGAACTTTGCCATGAAGCTGGCTCCCGGTTATTGGGCGGCCGATGCTGCCGAGGCGGCGGAAGGCGCCGATGCCGCTGGCGCGCTGGCGGCAGGCATGGCCTGCGCGCCGGAGGCCGGCGGCGCCGGTACCTGGGCTTCGACCGGCTTGACCGTCATGCCGGGCTTGGCTTTTTCCACGCCGTTGACGATGACGCGATCGCCGGGCTGCAGGCCGCTGTCCACCACCCAGCCGCTGCCATAGGTGCCGGTGGTGACGATCTGGCGTTGCGTCACCTTGTTGTCCTGGCTGACGACAAGCACCACCGCCTGCCCTTTCGCGTCATGCGTGACGCCGATCTGGGGCACGACGATGGCCTTGTCGTTGACACCCTGGTCGATGCGCGCGCGCACGAACATCCCGGGCAGCAGCACGCGTTCCTTGTTCGGGAAGATCGCGCGCACCGTAACGGATCCCGTGCTCTGGTCCACGCTCACGTCGGTGAACTGGAGCTTGCCGGGCTGCGGATAGGCGCGCCCGTCCTCCAGCAGCAACGTGACCTTGGCGGCATTGGCGCCGGCGGTCTGCAGGCGGCCCTCCTGGATCTGGCGGCGCAGCCGCAGCCCCTCGACGCTCGATTGCGTCAGGTTGACGTAGACCGGGTCCAGTTGCTGCACCGTGGTCAGCAGCGTGGCCTGGCTGGCCTGCACGTAGGCACCCGGCGTGACCTGCGACAAGCCGCTGCGCCCGGTGATGGGGGACACGACATCGGTGTAGCCCAGGTTGATCTGTGCGGTTTCCACGCCGGCCTTGCCCGAGGCTACGTCGGCGACGGCCTGGCCCAGCGCCGCCACGGCGTTGTCGTAGTCCTGCCTGCTCACGGCGTTGGCCGCCACCAGGACCTTGTAGCGCTGGACCAGTGCGTTCTGCGTGCCCACGTTGGCTTGTGCCTTCGCCAGCGCGGCCTTGGCATTGTTGAGCGCCGCAATGTAGGGCGTGGGGTCGATCTTGTAGAGGCGCTGGCCCAGCTTGACTTCGTCGCCCTCGGTGAACTCGCGGCGCAGCACGATGCCGTCCACCCGCGCGCGCACCTGCGCCACCAGGAACGCGCTGGTGCGGCCCGGCAGTTCGGATATGACAGGTACGGTGGCCGGCTTGACGGTGACGACGCCGACCTCCAGTGTCGGCGGCGGCGGCGCGGCGGGCTTCTGTCCGCATGCACCAAGAATTACGGCAACCGTCGCGGCACTGATATGGCGAAAGGGAACCCGCTCGATGCGCATGAAGGGACCTCGGAATCGGTGGAAGTGGACTTGGACTGGAAGCACCAACACGCGCATGCGCTGGCTGCCTGGCATGGGCAGGCAGGGCCGCTACATGGCACGGTGATCGAAGCAGCGCGGCGGCATTGGTGGTGCCGGCTGGCGCTTGGCAGGTGAGCAACTGCCGGCCCGGCCTTGCATGCCGGTTGGCGGTTGTCGTGGATCCGGTTACGAATGGAAGCCGGGATCGGGGCGCCAGCGATGGCCCGGAGCCTCGCGCGGCGTGTGGGAGACGCCGCGAAAGCTTGAATGCCTGACCTTGCCATGCCGCGTGGCGGGACGAGGACGAAGAGGGTGGAGGAAGGTGATTTCCGCAAACTGGATGCGAGCCCGTATCAGTGCACTCATGCCAACCATTGCGCGATCACTCCGTCGCGTCGATGTGCACTGTGGCTTTTCCAGCACCGCCACAGCCGGCGAAAGGGTGCATCAGACCACTCTAGATCACTTGCATGACAAAGCAAGGAGCGTCTCGAAGTATCGCGTGCCGCACGAGCCTGGCCCGGATGTCGGCCACGCGGCGCGAGCACGGCCGCGAGCGGGAATACCTCCGCGTTGCGGAATAAAACCGGGGCGCCACGCGTTTACTCGGGTGGGCCAGGCTGAGTGGCGGCATTGCCCGATGCCGCTGCCATGCAGCCCGCCCACCAGGAGACCAACATGAAAGCGCTCCGTCTGGTTTCTGCCCTGCTGCTGGCCTTGATGGCGGTGGCAGCCTGTTCCTCCGATGGCGGTGGCGACGGGTCCGGCCGCTCCTCGGCCTCGCGCGATGGCAACCGCGGCACAATTGGCACCGGCGGCATGGGGGGAGGGGGATATTGATCCCCGCCCGGATGCTTGCGGATGCGCGCACCATGCCCTGTCAGCAGTGAGCTTTGGCGACGACATCGCGGTCTGGCTTCCGCAGCTGCGGCGCTATGCGCGCGCGCTCACCGGCGACGCGGCGTGGGCCGATGACCTGGTGCAGGACACCGCGGAGCGCGCGATTGCCCAGGGCAAGCGACTGCCTGCAGGCAGCCAGGCCCGGGCCTGGATGCTGACCGTGCTGCGCCACCTCTTTATCGATCAGTTGCGCCGGCGCCGCGAAGTGGCGGTGGACGCGGCCGATCCGCTATGGCAGCGGCACGCGGCCCCCGCCAGCGAAGTCGACGGGCTGATGCTGCGCGATGTGCAGCGTGCGCTGTACCGCCTGCCGCTCGAGCAGCGCGAGGTGCTGCTGCTGATCGTGCTGGAAGGCCTGCGCTACCAGGAAGCCGCCGCGGTCTTGCACGTGCCGCTGGGCACGGTGATGTCGCGCCTGTCCCGCGCCCGCGAGCATCTGCGCGCACTGCTGGCCGATGGCGCCGGCGGCTCTGGCGGGACCAGCGGGACTAGCGGGACCGATGGCACGGGTAGCGCTGGCGAGCGGCACGTGCCGCTAAGGGTGGTGAGGAACACGCCATGAACGATGACCGCGGTCCCGGCCCCACCGCTGACCCGAACGCCGGCGAACCCGCTCCCGACCTGGTGCGCCTGTGCGCACTGGTGGACGGCGAATTGCCCGAGGCCGAGGGGGCGGCCTTGCGCGCAGCGCTCGCGCATGACGCGCGGGCGGCGGAGCTGGCGGAACACTATGGCCAGCAGAACGCCGCGCTCAAGGCCTTGTTCCCGTTGCCGGCAGACCTACGCTACGTGCTGGTCCGGGCGAGCATGCCGTGGTGGCGCCGTGCGCTTGCCGCCACGGGCTGGGTGGTAGCCGGCCTGGCCCTTGCCCTCGGCGTGGCATGGCTTCCCGGCGCCAGCGCGGACCCCAAGGCGTTTGCTCGCCGCGCCGATGCCGCCTATGTGGTGTTCGCGCCCGAAGAGCGCCATCCGGTCGAGGTGGCCGCTGCCGACCAGGCGCACCTGCGCGCCTGGTTGTCGCGCCGGCTCGCGCGTACGCTCACCATCCCCTCGCTGGACGAATACGGCTTCACGCTGCTGGGCGGGCGCCTGCTGGTGGGCGAGGCAGGCCCGGCCGCCCAGTTGATGTACCAGGACCCGGCCGGCGAGCGGCTCACGCTCTACATCACGCCGGCCGCACCCGCCCTGGCCACGCTTGGCGTGCTGCGCCAGGCAGATCGCCGCACCTTTTACTGGGTCAGCGGCGGGGCCGGCTATGCGCTCTCCGGCCAACTGCCCGAAGCGCGGCTGCGCACCATCGCCGGCGATGTCTGCGCCAGCCTGGGCGGCGATCCGCAGGCCTGGCAAAAGCATGGGAACACGCAATGACGAAGGCATGCAGATGGAATAAACGGGGAGGCTGATCCGTTAACCCAACGCGGGAACGCGCGCCGCGCAAGCGCGCCAGCGGGTCCGGCAGGCAAACCGATGTGCCGCGGGACGCGGCTCGGGCAATGGCCCGGCACGTCGCAACGTCGGGCATTCGATTCCGGGATGACATCATGAGCAAGGCTCTGGGTGCCGTGGCCGCATTACTTGCCGGCCTTGGCCTGAGCGCGCCCGCGGCGGCACAGGAGGTGGCCGCTGACGCATGGAATGGCTATTCGTCGCCTTGCCAGCAGATGGCGGGGCAGGTGGAGATCGACGGCTACCTGCAACAGGTCGTGGGGCTGGCCTGCCTGCAGCCGGATGGCTCCTGGCAGATGGTGGATAGTTCGGGCGGCGCGGTGGTGTATTCGCAGCCGGCTTACTACTATGACCCTTGGTACTGGGCGCCGGTTGGCGTCGGGTTTGGCGCGAGCTTTATCTTTGTCGACCGCTTTCACCACAGGCACAACATGCACCGCGTGTTCCTGCCGCGCCCGGGCGGGGGCTTCCATGGCGGCTTCCATGGGGGTTCGCGCGGGTCCTTTGTCGGCGCGCCGCGCGGCGGCTTCCACGGCGGGTTCCATGGTGGCGGTGGCCATCATCACTGACGGGGGAGGGCGCCCAATGTGAATGCACCACAGGCGCTGCCACCGGATTGCTCGGCCGCGCGCTTCGCGCAGGCCCTGCGCAGCTTCGCCGCGGTGCTTGGCGACGACGCGGTATTGTCCGCGCCATCCGGCCTGGCCGCCTACCTCGATCCCTACTCGCCACTGCCCGATGACGATCCGGACGCCTTCGCGCCCGCCGCCGTGCTGCTGCCGGGCAGCGTGACGCAGGTGCAGGCGGTGCTGCGCCTGGCCAGCGCCGCTGGCCTGCCGCTCTGGCCGGTGTCGATCGGCCGCAACCTGGCCTATGGCGGCCCCGCGCCGCGCCTGCGCGGCACGCTGGTGCTGGACCTGCGGCGCATGAACCGCATCCTCGAAGTCAACCCGACGCTGGCCTATGCGCTGGTGGAACCGGGCGTAAGCTATTTCGACCTCCATGCCTATTTGCACCGGGAGGGCATCGCGCTGTGGGTCGATCCGCCGGCGGTGGGCTGGGGCAGCGTGGTCGGCAATACGCTGGAGCGCGGGATCGGCGTCACGCCCTATGGCGACCATGCCGCCATGCAGTGCGGCATGGAAGTGGTGCTGGCCAGCGGCGACATCGTGCGCACCGGCATGGGGGCGCTGGCCGGCGGCTCGGCCTGGCAATTGCACCGCGACGGCTACGGCCCCGGCCTCGACGGGCTGTTCATGCAATCCAATTTTGGCATCGTCACCAAAATGGGCATCTGGCTGATGCCCGCCCCGGAGACGGCCCTGCTGTGCCAGGCCAGCTTCGCCCGCGAAGCCGACCTGGAAGCCGTGGTGGAAACGCTGCGCCCGCTGCGGCTGGCCGACGTCCTGCACGGCCCGGCCGTGATCGAGAGCGCGGTGCGCTGGGCGGCCAGCGTGTCGGCGCGCCGCGACTGGCATGACGGCGCCGGCCCCATGCCGGTGGCCGCGCTGGACCACATGATCCGCGCGCTGGATATCGGCTGGTGGAACCTGCGTTTCGGGCTGTACGGGCCCCCCGCGCTGGTGCAGGCGCGCTGGCGCATCGCGCGCAAGGCATTCGGCGCCATCGACGGCGCGCGCCTGACAGCCTGGCCATACAGCGCCGCCAGCGTTGCCAGCGTTGCCAGCGCACCGCCCGGCGGCGGGGCGGTGGGCCTGCTTGGCGTGCCCAGCGTGGCGGCCATGCGCATGCTCTCGTGGTGCGGCGGCGACGGCGCGCACCTGGATGTGTCGCCCCTGTGCCCGGCCACCGGGACCCACGCCATGCGGCAATACCGGCTCGTGCGCGAGCGCGCCGCGGCCTATGGCTTTGACTACTACGGCGGCTTTACCGCCGCGCCGCGCTGCCTGCACCACATCTTTGCCGCCATCTTCGATCGGGCCGACCCGGTGCAGCGCAGCCAGGCGCGTGCGCTTGCGCATCGCCTGGTGGACGAACTGGGCGCCGCCGGCTACGGCCTGTATCGCGCCCATCTGGACCTGATGGACAGGGTCGCCGCGCAGCAGGATTTCAACGGGCATGCCATGCAGGCGCTGGTGCAGCGGCTCAAGGATGCGCTCGATCCGGCGGGCATGCTGGCGCCAGGCAAGCAGGGCATCTGGCCCGCCGGGCATCCCTCCACACCCGCTTGCGGCACCGATTGACAAGGCTGGTACCGTTCTATACCGTGGAACTTTGTGCGGATATGCCGCTGGCTTTCCTGGGCCGATGATGCCGGCCTCGTTCCGCGCCGCGCCGCGCCGCCGCCGCTCAGCTGTCCCCCCTTTCCTCACCTTTCCCGACCTTTTTCCTTCATGCCACGTAAAGCCGCCCAGCTCTCCGAAGCCGACAAGCATGCCGCCGAAGGCGGCGCAGTAGCCGTGGACCGGGCCTTGTTCGTTCTTTCCGCGTTCCGCCTGGGCGACACCACGCTGAGCCTGGTGGAGCTGGCCCAGCGCACCGGGCTCTACAAAAGCACGCTGCTGCGACTGCTGGCATCGCTGGAGCATGCCCGGCTGATCCTGCGCCATACCGATGGCCGCTACGGGCTGGGCCCGGAAGTGGCGCGGCTGAACTCGGTGTATTCGGCTTCGTTCTCGCTGGAGCTGATCGTCATGCCGGTGCTGCGCCAGCTGGTGCAGGCCACGCGCGAAAGCGCGGCTTACCACGTCGAGCAGGGCGAACACCGCCTGTGCCTGTACCGCGTCGACTCGCCCCAGCCGGTGCGCGACCATGCCAAGGCGGGCGAGCTGCTGCCGCGCAATCGCGGCGCCGGTGGCCGCGTGTTGCGTGCATTCAGCGGGGCGCGGGGGGAGATCTACCAGAAGATCCGGGAAGAGGGCGTCGCGGCGATGGTTGGGGATCGTCTCGCCGAGATTGCCGGCGTATCGTCGCCGGTGTTTGGCCCGGACGGTGAGCTCAAGGGCGCGCTGACCCTGACCTGCCCGACGCCGCGCTTCGACGAGGCCTTCCGTGCGCACGTCTTGCGGGCGGCCCGCGACCTGACCCTGGCGCTGGGGGGCACCTTCCCGTTTCCGGCCTGACCTGCCCCAGAGCGGTGCAAGAATAGGCTCCGGGCGCGGCGCTTGTTCCGTGATCCGAGGCCGGCGGACCGTCTGCCGGGAGCGACAGCCAGGACGATGCCCGGCTTGTCGGGGGTGCCCTGTCGGCGTCCGTGGCGATATCATGCGCCTTTGCGAAGTTGACCACGCAACCGGGCCTGCCTCTGAAGCCTCCCGTCAACGTCACCGGCAACACGGTATCTTCAAAGGAATTCCGTGCAGTTAGACCAGCAAACGATTGTCGTCGTCATGGTGGTGGTGTACGCCAGCACGCTGGCCATTTCGGTGGGCCTGCTCGGTGCCTTGCGGCCCAGCGCGGCCGGGCGCCTGTGGGCGCTCGGGCATCTGCTGGTGTCGGCGGCCGGGCTGGTGCTGGCGGCCAACGCTTCGGCCAGGCAGGTCTACGTCAGCGCGGGCGGGGCGGCTGCCTTTATCGCCGGCAGGCTGCTGATCTACCGCGGCGTGCGGGTGTACTTCGGCATGGCGCCGTGGGATCGCACGCTCGCGGTGGGCGTGACGGCGGCCGGGCTGGCGCTGGTTGGCGCCGCCGGCATGGCTGGCGGCCAGGCGCGCATGCATGTGATCGGCTACGGCAGCCTGGTCCTGGTGGCTGTGCTGACGGTCGTCACCTTGCTGCATGCCTACGATGGCCGGCGCAGCGTGAGCACGCCCCTGGTGGTGCTTGCCAGTCTCGTTCACCTGGCGACGCACCTGGCCGGCTTTGCCGCCGGGCTGGCGGGCAACGTGGCCTCGGGGCCGTTCTATGCCAGCGGCGCCAACGGGATCTTGCTGCTGGCGCCCCTGGTGGCCACCTTGCTGGGCTTGTTCGGGTTTACGGTCATGGCCATGGAACAGGTCATCGCCACCAATGAGAACGGCGCCAGGCTCGATGCGCTCACGCGCCTGCTCAACCGGGGCGCGCTCGACAAGGCGGCCACCAGCCTGGTGGCGGCCTGGGAGCGCCACGGCCAGCCTTTGTCCTGCCTGGTGATCGATATCGACTATTTCAAGCAGGTCAACGACCGGCATGGCCACCATGCCGGCGACACCGTGCTCAAGCTGATCGCCGAAGCCATCGACAACTCGCGGCGTGCCTCCGATGTGGCTGGCCGCTACGGCGGCGAGGAATTCTGCATCCTCTGCCCGCATACCGACGAAGGCCAGGCCACCGCGCTGGCCAACCGGATCCTGAAAAAGGTGCGCGGCATTGCGCTGCCCGGCGACTCGGCGACGTTCGCCAGCGTCAGCATCGGCGTGGCCGAGCTGCGGGGCGGGGCGGCGGGGGTGGAAGGGCTGTGGCGCGCCTTGTTCGCGGCGGCCGACCGGGCGCTCTATGCGGCCAAGGAGTTTGGCCGGGACCGCTATGCGCTGGCGTCCTGGATGGCGCCATCCACGCGCCCGGTGCCCGGCGACGTGGGCGACTCCGCCCACGTGCCGAGCCGTTAGGGCCGGTCAGGCTTGTTCCCGTTGCCGGGTCAGTCCTGCGCCGTCGGCACGTCCCGGGGCGGGTGGCCGTCGTAAGTCCAGATGTACTGGCGCGGGATCGGGCCCTTGTTGCGGCCGCCCTGCTGCGTCTGCTCCCAGGCGTGCGCCAGGATGCCAACCGAGCGCGACAGGCAGAACAGCCCGCGCGCCAGCGGCGCCGGGAAGCCCAGCTCCGCATAGATCACGGCCGTGGCGCCGTCGATGTTCATGGGAATCGGCTTGCTGCGGCCCGCACCCAGTTCGGCTTCCACCGCGCGCGCAATGGCGGCGAAGCGGCCCGAGACCACACCGTCGGCCGCGGCCTGGTCCACCAGCGCCAGCAGGCGCGGGGCGCGCGGGTCCAGCGGATGGAAGCGATGGCCAAATCCGGAGACGAACTTGCCGTGGTGGTCGCGGTAATCCGCCAGGGCGGCCTTGACTGCCGCATCCTGGCTCTCGCCGCCGTCGATACGGCGCGCCACATCCTGGTATAACTCCACCGCCTGCTCGCCGGCGCCACCGTGCACATCGCCCAGCACGTTGACGGCCGAAGCCATCGCATTGTTCAGGCCCACGCCGCAGGTGGCGGCCATGCGGGCGATGGCGATGCTGGGCGCTTGCGGGCCATGGTCCACCGCCGACATCAGCGCGGCGTCCAGCAGCTCGCCTTGTCCGCGCGCCGGCAGGTCGCCGCGCAGCATCAGCCAGATCATCTGCGCGAACGACACCTGGCCGATCAGCTGCTCGATGGGATAGCCGCGGTAGCGGATCTCGCCGGGCTGCATGTCGATGATCTCGGTGCGCCACCAATCCTGGGACAGCCGCTGGCCTTCGTTGATGTCGTTGATGTCGGTGTTTGCCTTGGTGGGGTCGCTCATACCGCACGCTCCTTTTGCAGGGTTTCGATGTCCGCCTCGCCATAGCCGAGCTGGGCGAGGATCTCACGGGTGTGCTGGCCGAGCTCCGGCGGCGGGGTGTCGACCGACGGGGCTTCGCCATTGAGCTTGAAGCCCGTGCGCACCAACCGGATGTCGCGGCCCACGCCGGGCACGTCGGCAAACTCGCCGATCATGCCGCGCCCGCTCACCTGCGGGTGGTCCAGCGTTTGCGGCACGCTGTAGACCGGGCCGGCCGGCACGCCCGCCTCGTTGAACAGTTTCCACCACGCATCCGCGGACTTCTTCGCCAGCTCCGTCTCCAGCTCGCGCGTCAGCTCGGCCCGGTTGGCCAGCCGCGCCTGGCGCTGGGCGAAGCGCGCATCGGTGGCGAGCTCCGGGCGGCCCACCACGCGGCAGACGGCCTCGAACTGCTCCTGCTTGTTGGCGGCGATATTGATCAGGCCCTCGCCGGTGTGGAAGGCGCCCGACGGGCTGGCCGTCATGTTCTCGTTGCCCATCGGCGCCGGAGTCTTGCCGGCGATCAGGTAGTTGGACACCACCCAGCCCATGGTGGCCAGGGTGGCTTCCAGCATCGACACGTCGATGAAGTAACCCTCGGTGCGCCGGTGATCGGCCAGCGCGGCGGCCACGGCAAAGGCCGCGGTGATGCCGCCGATGGTGTCGGATACCGGGTAGCCCACGCGGTAAGGCGCGGTCTGCGGGTCGCCGGTGATGCTCATCACCCCGGACATGCCCTGGATGATCTGGTCGTACGCCGGCAGGTCCGACAACGGGCCGTCCTGCCCGAAGCCGGAAATGGCGCAATAGATCAGCTTGGGATGAATCTGCTTGAGCGCATCGAAGCCCAGCCCCAGGCGGTCCATCACGCCGGGGCGGAAGTTCTCCACCAGCACGTCGGCGCTCTGCACCAGCTTGCGGAACACTTCCTTGCCGCTCGCGTGCTTGAGGTTGATGGTGATGGAGCGTTTCCCGGGGTTCTGCGCCAGGAAGGACACGCCCATCAGCCGGCTGTTGAGTTCGGTGTCGGCGCCCAGCTGGCGGGCGAGGTCGCCGGTGCCGGGCGTTTCCACCTTGATCACCTCGGCGCCCATATGGGCCAGCTGGTGGCAGCAGAAGGGCCCGGCCAGCACGTTGGTGAGGTCGAGGACGCGGATATGGCGTAGCGGTTTTTGCATGGCGAGGCTTTGAGGTGTCGGTGCCGCGGCGCGCCGCAGTGGCGAAGCTGGCCGCGGCGGGCGGCGAAGGCGTTACTCTACCTTGGCGCCGGACTGGCGCACGAGGGCGCCCCAGCGGGTGTTTTCAGCCTTGATGAACGCGGCCAGGTCTTGCGGGGAGCCGCCACGCGGCTCGCTGCCTTCCTCGCGCATCTTGGCGATGGTATCGGGCTGGGCGATGGCCTTGTTGATTTCCTCGTTGACGCGCTTGACCACCTCCGGCGGCGTGCCGGCCGGCGCCACCAGCGCCTTCCAGTCTTCCGCCTGGAAACCGGCAAAGCCGCCTTCGATCACGGTCGGCACGTCAGCCAGCAGCGGCACGCTTGGCCGAGGTCACGCCGAGTGCGCGCAGCTTGCCGGCCTTGATCATCGGCAGCGCGATCGGCGGCGTGGCGAAGTAGAAGTCCGTCTGGCCGCCCAGCAGGTCGGTCAGCGCCGGCGAGGCGCCCTTGTACGGCACATGCAGCATCTTGATGCCCGTGCGGCGCGCGAACATCTCGCCCGTCAGGTGGCCCACGGTCCCCGTGCCGGCCGACGCCATCGAGAGCTGCTTGCCCTTGCCGGCGGCAACCAGGTCGGCCAGGTTCTTGTACGGCGCATCCTTGCGCACGATCAGCACCAGCGGCTGCGCGGAAACCAGCGCCACCGGGGTGAAGTCCTTGACCGCGTCGTAAGGCATCTTGGGGTACAGCGTGGGATTGATCGCCAGGTTGGCGGTCTGGCCCATGCCGAGCGTGTAGCCATCCGGGCGGGCTTTGGCCACCGCGTCCATGCCGATATTGCCGCCCGCGCCGGCGCGGTTTTCCACCACCACGTTCCAGTGGGTGGTCATGCCCACCTTGTTGAACACCAGGCGTGCCATGACGTCGGTGCCGCCGGCCGGGGGGAAGGGCACCACCAGGCGCACCGGCTGGCTCGGATAGGTGTCCGCGACAGCAGGGATGGCGCCTGCGGCGAGCAGGGCTGGGACTGCGAGGGCGAGCAGGGCTCGGATGGGGGAGCGTTTCATTGTGTCTCCGAATTGGGATGGTGCTGGGCACCGCGGATGGCTTTGTGTGTTCTGTAGAATAGAACTGTGATCTTACTTAGGGAATTTATGCGAGAGGATAGGAGGGGGAGGGGGGGATGTCAAGGGTTTGGGGTTTTGGGGGATTTTTTGGGGCGGCGTTGGCTTTTGCACCCAAGTGCCGTACGACATCCCCCTGCGGGGGCTGCCGGTCACTCTTCTTTGCGCGGCAAAGAAGACTAACGAGAAGAAAGCCGCCCTGCCGGGAGCAGAGCAATAAGGCTGTTCGATGGGGGTGGTTGCGTCGTACGGCCCTGAGTGTTGGCTGGCGTGTCCTACCGGCCTGGAGGTCATCGCAACTGCATGACCCATGGGTTTCGTGGTGGGGCCCCTGACCTCGTGTGCGGTGCGCGTTCGACCATCTGCCGTTCGCGGCGCAAGGGGCTGCGCCGTTTCGGGTGTGGCTGGTTTCGTGGTTTTGTCTCGGAGGGCAGGCGCGGTGATGTTCGAGCGTGAACCCTCGCGGACGGGCCACGGTGCCCACCACGAAACCAGGGGGCGCTGAGAGCAAGGCGCCGGCAGCGCCGGTACGGCAGGGCATCAAGGGCCGGGCATTCGCCGCCAGAGACAAAACCACGAAACCAGCAACGTGGGGAGTATCGCGGCCCTTCGAACCGCGAACGGCAGATGTGGGAATGATCACCGCACACGAGGTCAGGTGGGTCATGCAGTTGCGATGACCTTAAAGCCGGTAAGGCACGCCAGCCAACACTCAGGGCCGTACGACGCAACCACAGAGGCAAAAACAGCCTTATTGCTCTGCCCCCGGCAGGGCGGCTTTCTTTTCGTTAGTTTTCTTTGCCGGTCAAAGAAAAGTGACCGGCAGCCCCCGCAGGGGGATGTCGTACGGCACTTGGGCCCAAAAGCCAACGCCGCAAAAATCAAAGCCCAACCACAAAACAAGAGCCAACGGTTCTGCTCTTGGGCCCAAAAACCAACGCCACCCCAAATAGACCACAAAGACCACAAGCACAAGCCAACCAAACTCAATCCGTCGTACTAGGACTCCAAAACGCCTGATGAATATGCTCGGACTCCGCCAACGCCGCCATCAAGCGATCCAGCACATCCCCATCGACGGAGGTAGATGTGAGCACCGCTTCAATCTCGACATCGCTATCCCCAAACGCATGCACCTCCAGGTCCCGGGTCGGATAATTCCCCGCCTCCAGCGTATCCTCAAGCAAGCGCAACGCCTGCTTCTGCGCGGACCGCGGCGCAATCACATAGACCGTATTGGTCACCTCCACCGCAGTCGTATCCATCGGCTGCTGGTTGATGCGATTCACCACCGGCCGCAACAGGGTATTGGCCGCCAGCACAAACAGGCAGCCCAGCCCGGCCTCGAGAATCAGGTCCGCCCCCGCGCTGGCCCCGATCGCGGCGGATCCCCATAACGTGGCAGCCGTATTCAACCCCCGCACGTTCCCTTCCTCCCGCATGATCACGCCGGCACCGAGAAAGCCGATGCCCGAGACCACATAGGCCACCACGCGCACCGCGCCGTCGTGCCCGGCCATGCGGTTGGCCATGTCGACAAAGATGGCGGCACCCACCGCCACCAGCACATTGGTGCGCAGGCCGGCCGTGCGCTGGCGGATCTGCCGCTCGTAGCCGATCACCGCGCCAAGGATGAAGGCGGTGGTCAGGCTGACGCTGGTGTCGAGCAGCGAGTCGAGGTTGATGTTCTGAAAGGCTTGGAGGGACATGATGGTTTCCCCGGGGCTTGAAAATTATTGTTTTGGAACTGCTTGTGTCTTTCTACGCCGGCCAGGTGTCACGCCGATGTCATCGGCGGCGCCTTTCGCCCCACTGTGGCAAAAGTCGCCGACCGGGGATTATTGCCAGCCGAAGCGTCGAATATAGAACCGCTTGACCGCCGTCACCAGCAGGGCGTAGCCCAGCACGATGCCGATCATCCAGGGAAAATAGCCCGGCGGCAATGCCTGAAGCTTGAAATACGCCGCCAGCGGACCCATCGGCAGCCAGATGCCCACGGCCATGATCGATACCGTGGCAATCGTCAGCGGCCAGGCCGCGCGGCTCTGGATAAATGGCAGCTTCGGCGTGCGGATCATATGGACGATCAGCGTTTGCGTGAGCAGACCGACCACGAACCACCCGGACTGGAACAACGCCTGCGCTTGCACGTTGTTGGCGGCGAAGACGTACCACATCACCACATAGGTCGTGATGTCGAAGATCGAGCTGATCGGGCCGAAAACCACCATGAAGCGGCCGATGTCGCCCGGGTTCCAGCGCAGCGGCCGCGCCACCAGTTCCTTGTCCACGCGATCGAACGGAATCGCGATCTGCGAGACGTCGTACAGCAGGTTCTGCACCAGCAGTTGCAGCGGCAGCATCGGCAGGAAGGGCAGGAAGGCGCTGGCCACCAGCACCGAGAAGACGTTGCCGAAGTTGGAGCTGGCCGTCATGCGGATGTACTTCAGCATGTTGCTGAAGGTGCGCCGGCCTTCGATCACGCCTTCTTCCAGCACCATCAGGCTTTTTTCCAGCAGGATGATGTCCGCGGCTTCCTTGGCGATATCCACCGCGCTGTCTACCGAGATGCCGATATCGGCCGCGCGCAGCGCGGGCGCATCGTTGATGCCGTCACCCATGAAGCCAACCACGTGGTCGTTGGCGCGCAGCGCCACCACCAGTTGCTCCTTGTGCAGCGGCGACAGGCGCGCGAATACGTTGTGCTCCTCCACCGCGCGGGCCAGCGTGGGGGCGTCCATCTTCTCGATGTCCGGCCCCAGCAGCACGCGCGTGACGGGCAGGCCCACCTCGCGGCAGATCTTGGCGGTGACCAGTTCGTTGTCGCCGGTCAGCACTTTCACCGTGACGCCGTGCTCGGCCAGCGCCTTGAGCGCGGGCAGCGTCGAATCCTTGGGCGGATCGAGAAACGCGATGTACCCGACCAGCGTCAGCTCGCATTCGTCGGCCACGCCATACTGCGCTTGCGTGGTGGGTGTTTCCTTCATCGCTACCGCGACCACGCGCAAGCCTTCCTCGTTGAGGTCGTGCGTTACCTGGCGCACGCGCGCCAGCATTTCGCCGTCCAGCGCTTGCGCCGCGCCATCGATCTGCACGCGCGTGCAGATGCCCAGCATTTCCTCCACCGCGCCTTTGCAGATCAGCTCGTTGTGATCCTCGCGCTCGGCCACCACCACCGACATGCGGCGCCGCTCGAAATCGAACGGGATCTCATCGACCTTGCGGTAATGCTGCGTCAGCTTCAGCTCGCTTTGCAGCTCCACGTGGTCAAGCACCGCGCGGTCGAGCAGGTTCTTCAGGCCGGTCTGGTAGTAGCTGTTCAGGTAAGCGTGCTTGAGCACGTCGGTGCTGATGCGGCCCAGCACATCGGTGTGCCGCTCCAGCACGATCTTGTCCTGCGTCAGCGTGCCGGTCTTGTCCGTGCACAGCACGTCCATGGCGCCGAAGTTCTGGATGGCGTCGAGCCGCTTCACGATGACCTTGCGGCGCGACAGCATCACCGCGCCCTTGGCCAGCGTGGAGGTCACGATCATCGGCAGCATCTCGGGCGTGAGCCCGACCGCGACGGACAACGCGAACAGGAACGCCTGCGTCCAGTCGCCTTTGGTAAAGCCGTTGACCAGCAGCACCAGCGGCGCCATCACCAGCGCGAAGCGGATCAGCAGCCAGCTCACCTGGTTCACGCCAGCCTGGAAGGCCGTGGCCGAGCGGTCGGTGCTGGTGACGCGCGCGGCCAGCGTGCCGAAGTAAGTGTGGTTGCCGGTGGCGAGCACCACGGCGGTGGCGGCGCCCGAGACCACATTGGTGCCCATGAAGGCGATGTTGGCGAGCTCCAGCGGGCTGTCGTGGCGATCGCGCAGTTCGGCGAATTTTTCCACGGGCAGCGATTCACCCGTCATGGCCGCCTGGCTGATGAACAGGTCCTTGGCGGCAATGATGCGGCAGTCGGCGGGAATCATGTCGCCGGCCGAGAGCGCGACCAGGTCGCCCGGCACCAGCTTGGCGATAGGCACTTCGATCTTGAGTGGCGGGCGGGAGTGCACATGCACGTTGAAGTACTCCGCGCTGATGGCGGCAACGCCGGCCGAGAGATCGCGCCGGATCACCGTGGCCGTGGTGCTGACCATGGCCTTGAGGCTTTCCGCGGCCTGGTTGGAGCGCCGCTCCTGCACGAAGCGCAGGAGCGTGGACAACGCCACCATGGTGCCGATGACGATCGTGGCCTTCATGTCCTCCGTGAAATAGGAAATCAAAGCCAGAAGGGTCAGCAGCAGATTGAACGGGTTGCTGTACGAATGCCACAGGTGCAGCCACGCTGGCAGCGGCTTCTCATGGTCGACTTCGTTCGGGCCGAACTGCTTGAGTTTTTCGTCCGTCTCGGCGCTGGTCAGGCCGTCCTCGTGCGAGCGCATGCGTACCAGCACCGCCGGCACGTCTTCTCGCGCGGCGCGCTTCAGGGATTGCGCCAGTTGCTCAGGCACGGTGCGCGATGGCCCCGGCTTGCCCAGCGACTCGAACATCGCCAGCCGGCGGAAATGGTGGGTCACCCGGCGCGTGCGCAGGAAGGCGACGAAGAGCGTTTTCATCAGGTTCATCGGTGCGGTTTCCCAAAAGTCCCGGCGTGCCGGGCGGCGATGCTGGAGTGAGGCGAGGAACAGCAAAGGCAAGCGCATTGCGCCGCTTTTGCCGGATGCGGTGAGCGTGAAGGCGGGGTGCGGGTCAGCCCCGCCGGCACCGGTGCGCGGCGCTATGACGCGCTGCGGCATGGCGGGCGGGCGGCTGGGCCAGTGCGAGCAGCAGGACGGCGGCGCGGCCTGGCCGGCCGGCGTGCCAGCGCAGGATCTGCAGCGCCAGCAGGGCGTGTTGTGCGATCAACAGGGACGACATGGGGCCTCCTTGCGCTAACGCTCGACGGCGCGCGCAGGCAGGGGCGGATAACGCATCGCGAAAGCGCGGACGAGCGCATTCTCGCGGGGCGATAGCCGCAGGCATTTGCAACGAACTGGGAGGGAGTCGCACGGAGAACCCGTGCAACGGACCACTACCCGCCGGTATCGGCTAGGCAGTGGCGGTAGGACGCCTGGACTTGCCTAGCCGTTCAAGGTTTGGCCGCAAGGCCAACTAGAACAACTGTCCATGGAGATGACTCCGAAGCGATAACGGGGCGAAGGGTAACAAAGGCAGCGCGCGCTTGGCAACCCTTTTTTCCGGCTTTTTCCGCGGAATGGGAATGGTCCTAAACTTTGCGCTTTTCGTGCCGTAAGGCAACTTGTACGGCGCCGATCCGGCGAGACGATCCGCGCGCCATCCATGCGCCGTCCAGGCGTATGCGTGGTAGCGCCTCGCACCAACCTTTGTCAGAATAGGGGGCTGCCATTTTCCCGGCGTTGGGCAAAGCACCGCCAGACGTTCAGCCGTTAACACGTTAAGACGTTCACGCATGGTTCCGGCATCTCAGGAAACCACGGCGTCAGGTCGCGGCATCACGCTGTGGCCTGCCAGCATCGGGCCCCTTCCGTTCCCTGTGTTCCCAACCTGCCAGAAGCCTATGACCACTGTGCTCCCGAGTGAAACGCAGGACGCGATGCGCAAGCTGATCCTGCTGATTTCCCTGCACGACCAGGATGCCGCGGACAAGTACTGGACCGCGTTCCAGCAAGCGCTTGCGCGCACCGAAACCGGCTGCGACGGCCATATGCTGCTATGGCCGCTGACCGAAGCGATCGGCCAGGCCGCGGGCTTTTACGTGGAATGGAAAGACACGGCCGCCGTGGTGCGCGGCGTGCAAGCCCTGTGCGACCGGGTCGGCCTGCGCGTGGACTGGGGCGTGCCCGAGCCGCTCGCGGCGGGCTTTCTCGCGCGCTACGATGTGCCCGGCCTGATGGCGATCGCGCAGGTCTCGTTGCAAGCGGCCGGCTTTACGCTGTGGTGCTGGGACACGCAGGCGGATGCCTACGCGGGATGGATGATCCGCAGCGCGGACGAGCCGGTGCTGGCCCAGCTTGCCAGGCATCTCCACCTGATGATCGATCCCGCCGACGAAACCTACTGAGCCGGCTCCGGCTCCGCGTTCACATTTGTTGACATTTGCGCCGGGCGGCTGCGATAGCCTGGTGGCGTCCAATGCTGGCCCGGCGGCATGCCCGTGAGCCTTGCGCATTGCGGTCGCCTTTCTCGTCCGCCGATCTTCCCGGCGCAATGGCTGGACATGGAGCGTGTTCCCGGGTTGCCACAAGGTAGCCAAGAGGTAGCCAAGAGGTAGCCAAGCGGTAGCCATGAGAAGGTAGCCATGAGAATGGCTTCGGTGGAAGACGATGAGAGCCAGGCCGAACGCATCCGGCGGATCGATGCGAGCGCTGCTGCGCCGGGCGTATCCGCAAGCCATGGTGGAGAGCGAAATCGTGGGGGCTGGTTACTACGTCGCGGACCCGGTCCGCCGCACCGCGAGGCGCACCGACACAGTTGTTTGCATTTGCAAAACGGGGAACCGCTAACCTGTTCACCGGGGTGTCCCAGACGGCATCCCAGCCCCCCAGGCAGCAGTGCCCCCTGCTGCCGATTTGCCGACCAGGCCATGTCTCATGGCCTGGTTTTTTTCGGTGCGCGGGCTCGGCTACTCTGGCGCAAAAGCGCGCCAACACGATATGGCACAATGCCGTCTTGCTTTTTGCCGAGCCACGGCGAGCGCTGCGGCGGATCGCGCCCATGGCTACGGCGCGCGCCCCCTCCCACTTCTATAGATTGAGACTCATTCCGGAATGCCAGCGCAGTGCGCCACACTGCGCACGATGTGGCGAACCGGACGCCTTGCATGCGCTTTTCCCATTTTGCTCATCTCGCCCCAGGGCCCTGGCGTGCAGCCTGAGTCTTGCCTTCGCGGCCACGCCTGCAGTCCCTTCCGACATGCCGGCGAGCGCACTGCCCGCGATCCAGCTGGCTGCCCTGCGCGCGCAGCGGCCGCTACCGCCCATCCGCTTCCTGCTTACGTTCGACGATGGCCCAGATGCGGGCGAGGATGGCAGCACACCGCTGATCCTGCGCCAGCTTGCCGACAACCCGGTGACCCCGGGCATCAAGGCGCTCTTCTTCGTGCAGACCGCCCACCCGAGGCGCGGCGGCGGCGAAGCCGGCAAAGCGCAGATGCACGCCACCTGCCTTGCCGGCCATCGGCTGGCGGTGCACAGCGGGCTGCCGATCGGACATCTCTCGCATACGCGCATGTCGCCCGAAGCGCTGGAGGCGTCGCTGCTGTCGGGCGAGGCCGATATCATCGCGCAATGCCGCGGCGCGGCCCAACTGGTCCGCCCGCCCAACTGGGCCTACAACGATGCGGTGCAGGCGGTGTACCGCAAGCTCGGCCTGGGCATGCTGATGTCGGACGTGAACGCGCGCGACGGTAAGATCTACGGCTGGCATATCAGCCTGCGCCGCCGCTCCCATATGAACAGTGAACTAGCCCAGGTAAAGGCGGCCATCGCCGAGCAGCAGCTGCCTATCAGCGCTGGCGTGGTGCCGATCGTGGTGAGCTTTCACGACACCAACGACTACACGGCCTCGCACATGACCGAGTACCTGCAGATCCTGGTGGAAGAAGCCCGGGAGAACGGCCTGGTATTGGCGGACCCGCCGTTCTACACCGATGCCCGCGTGGCGGAACGCGCCGCGCGGCTGCGCGCGCAGTCGGGCGTTTATGCGCGCGACAGCTGGCCCTGAGGCCTTGGCGGCAAGGTCATCGCAGGCGGGTCCAGGCTTGGGATAAGGGGGCATCGGCGACGTACAATACTGCGCCGGGGCCCGCTGTGGCCCGCCGATCCGCCCAACCCAACTGCCGCCAATCACGATGGAAAGCGTCGTCACCGAGATTTTCTTCCGCCTTTCCACGGCGTTCTTCTGGCCGGTCGCGCTGGCGTTGCTGGTGCTGTTTGTGCTCTCGCTAGCCGACCTCGGCAGCCTGATCGTGCAGTCCCGGCGCCGCGCCGTGGCGCCGCGCAGCGATCTGCCCGCGCTGGCCAATGCGCTGGCCGCCAGCCTGCGCAATGGCACACGCGCGCATCTGGGCGCGGCATCGCTGTCGCCTTCACTGGCCCGCTTTTGGGGCATGCTGGAAGAACGGCTCGCCCGGCTCGATTCGCACGAACACCTTGACCTGTGGCTGGACGAAACGCTGCAGCGCGAGGAAATGCGCGTGGCCAACCGGCTCGACCTGACCCGCACGCTGGTGCGCATTGCGCCGATGCTGGGCCTGGCCGGCACTATCATCCCGCTTGGGCCGGCGCTGCAATCGCTGCTCGGCGGCGATATGGCCGGCATGGTCAACCACCTGGTGATCGGCTTCGGCGCGGTCGTCTGCGGGCTGGTGCTGGGCGGCATCGCCTACGTGTTGACGCTTACGCGCGAGCGCTGGGCGCGGAGCGATCTCAAGGAAATGGAAAACCTGTGCGAGCTGGTGCTGCGGGCCATGCCCGAGCCGCTGGCGCCCGCGGCACACGCTCGCGCTGCCATCCATCTGTCCGGGACGCACGCCTGATGGACGCGGGCCAGGGACACCAGTTCAGGCGGCGGCGCTTTGTGCGACGGCGCCGCGCGCAGGGCGAGCTTGCCTCGGTGCATCGGGAAGACCCGCTGGCGGGCGTGGCCAACCTGTTCGATGCCTCCATCGTCTTTGCCGTGGGCCTGATGGTGGCGCTCACGCAAGCCTTCAGCCTGACCCAGCTGCTCAACCCCGACTCGCAGTTCACCATGGTCCAGCGCGATCCCCGCACCGGCGAGCTGCAGTTGCTGGAGAAGAACCGCAAGGAGGTCAAGGTCAGCAAAATGTCCGCGCAGCAAAAGACGGGCGAGGGCACCCGGCTGGGCGTGGCATACCAGTTGCCGGATGGCAGTGTGGTGTATGTGCCGGAAGGCGCGACGGCTGGCGGGGCCTCGGCCCCGGGCGCACGTTGATGGCTTTGGCGCAGCGGATTTCGCTGCGGCAGCGCTGGCTGCTGGTGCTGCTTGGGCTGCTGTGCGGGTGCGCGGCTGGCCTGGCAGGCCATGCCCGCGCTGCCGTGCCAGGACAGCCTGCCCCGGTACGCGTGCTGCTGGTCACCACCAATACGCACCTGCTGCCCGCCGCCGAAGCGCGCCTGCGCGAGCTGGCCGGGCCGGGCAGGGTGGTGCTGGACGCCGTCACGGCAGCGCCCGATGCGGCGCAGGTCGCCGCCGCCGATGTCATCTATGCGTACTTCGCCCCCACGGCCGTGCTGCGGCAGATGGCGCCGGCCGTGCGCCAGGCGCGCCAGCGCGGCGCGCTGGTGCTGGCGGCGCCGGCAGCCTCCGCCGAGGCCGCCTGGGGCTTTGGCCTGGACGCCGCGCGCAACCAGGCCGCCGAGGCTTACTGGAGCGCCGGCGGCGCCGACAACCTTGCCGGCTGGCTGGCCTGGCTGGTGGCCGCCGTACGCGGCGAGCAGGCCATCGCCGTGCCGCCGCCGCGCCCGCTGCCCGCGGCCGGCATCTATCACCCGCGCGCCGCGCAGGCGTTCGCCACGCTCAAGGACTATCTCGCCTGGTATCGCGCCGGCGCAAGCGGGCTGCCCGCCGACGCACCGCTGGTCGGCATTGCCTTCTACGCCAGTAACTATCGCCAGCAGGATCTGGCCCACATCGATGCGCTGGTCGCGGCATTGGAACGCCAGGGGATCGGCGCGGTGCCGGTATTCGGCTGGCCGCTGTCCGGGCTGGACCCGATGCTCACGGTCGACGGCCAAAGCCCCGTGCGGGCCTTGCTGACGCTGAACCTCACCATCAGCCGCGCCGAGGACAAGACCTGGCTGGAGCGCCACGGCCTGCATGCCATCAACCTGATCGCCACGCGCGACAGCCAGGCCGGGTGGCGCGCGGATGTGCGCGGCATCGGCGGCGAGCGCCTGCCGCTGCTGCTCAACACGCCCGAGCGGGCCGGGGCCTCGGAGCCGATCCTGTTCGCCACGCTGGAGGACGAGCACGGCGCCAAGACCAGCCGGGCCGTGCCGGAGCGCGCGGATGCGGCGGTGGCCCGCGTGCGGCGCTGGATCGCGCTGCAGGACAAGCCCGCGGCCGACAAGCACATCGCCATCCTCTACTACAACAACCCGCCGGGCCGCGGCAATATCGGCGCCAGCTACCTGGCCACGCTGCCCTCGCTGGTGCAGGTCATGGCGCGGCTGCGCGAGGCGGGCTACCGTTTGGGCACCACGCTGCCGGACACCGCCGAGCTGACCGCGCTGCTGGAACGCAATGGCCGCAATATGGAAGAATGGTCGCCCGGCGAACTGGCCGAGATGGTGTCGCGCGGCCGCGTCACGCTGCTGCCGATGGCGCAGTACAAGCGCTGGTTCGATGCCTTGCCGGCGGCGTTTCGCCAGTCGGTGCTGGCCGCCTGGGGGCCGCCCGAGCGCAATCCGCTGATGTTGGTGAATGACGGCCACGGCGGGCAGGATTTCGTGATTCCGGGCCTGCGCTTCGGCAATTTGTTCGTCGGCCCGCAGCCGCTGCGCTCCACCTTCGCGCGCGCCATGGACAGCTCGCACGATACGGTGACCCCGCCGCCGCACTCCTATATTGCCGCTTACCTGTGGTACCGCCACGCCTTCGGCGCCGATGCGATGGTCCACGTGGGCCGCCACGGCACGCTCGAATGGCTGCCCGGCAAGCAGGTGGGGCAGAGCGGCGACGACAGCGCCGAGGTGCTGCTGGGCGACCTGCCCAACGCTTACTTCTACATCCAGGACGGCGGCGGCGAGGCCATCCAGGCCAAGCGCCGCAGCGCCGCCGTGCTGGTCAGCCACCTGACCCCGCTGATCGCGCGCGCCGGCTGGCCGGACAAGCTGGCCAAAGTCGACGAGGTGATCGAGCAGCTGGAGGCCGCCGCCGCCAGCTCCCCCGCGCTGGCGGAGCAGTACCGCCTGCAGGCGCTGGCCCAGATCCGCGCCCTTGGCCTGGACCGCCAGCTCGGGCTGGATCTTGGCACGCCGTGGGAGCAGGTCGAGCCGGTGATCCACCGCTTCCTGCACAAGGTGGAGGCCGAGCCGGTGCCGCTGGGCATTCACACGCTGGGCGAGCTGCCGCCACTGGATGCGCAGCGGCAGGCTTTGGCTACCGTGCTGGAAAGCGCGTTCGACGCGAGCGAGGCGCGGCATATCGGCAAGGACACGCTGACGCGCTGGGCTGATGCATTGCTCGAAGGCCGCGAGCCGGCCAGCGCGGCGGATACGCCATTGCCGCCGCCGCTGACGGAGAAGGTAAAGGCCGCGCTATCCAATACGCGCGCATGGCTGGCCAACCTGCGCGAATCGCCGCGCCGCGAGCTGGATGGCCTGGTGACCGTGCTGTCCGGCCGCTACCTGCCGACCGCGCCGCTGGGCGACCCCGTGCGCACCCCCCAGGGCCTGCCCACCGGGCGCAACCTGCACGCCTTCGAAGGCGCCCTGATCCCCACGCCGGCCGCCTGGCAGCTCGGCAAGCAACTGGCCGCGCAGACGCTGGCACGCTATCGCGAGGAAACCGGCAAGGCGCCCGAGCAGGTGTCGATGGTGCTGTGGTACGGCGAGACCGAGCGCCACCAGGGCGCGATGGAGAGCGAGGCGCTCTACCTGATGGGCGTGGAGCCGGTCTGGAACGCCCGCGGCGTGGTGGAGGACGTGCGCCTGATCCCCGATGCCGAACTCGGCCGAGCGCGCGTCAATGTGCTGTTCACCATCTCCGGCATCTACCGCGACGGCTTCGGTGACAAGGTGGCGCTGCTGGACAAGGCCGCGCGGCTGGCCGCCGCCGCTGGCGACAACGCCATCAGCCGCCACGACCGCGAGGCGCAGGCCACGCTGCTGGCGGCCGGCGTGGAGCCGCAACTGGCCGCGCGCCTGGCGCGCGCCCGCGTGTTCGCCGCCAAGCCCGGCAACTACAGCATCGGCGTGCAGCAGATGGTGGAGCAGAGCAAGGACGTGGCGCAGGCCGGCGAGCAGCCGGGCGCGCTGGCGCGGCAATACCTGCGTTACATGAATTTTGCGTTCTCCAGCGAAGGCTGGGGCGAGACCGCGCCGCAGGCGCTGGCCAGCCACCTCAAGTCCAACCAGGCCGTCCTGTTCTCGCGCGCCAGCACGCTCTACGACGCGCTCGACAACGACGATACCTACCAGTACGCCGGTGGCCTCAACATGGCCACGCGCGCGGTCAGCGGGCAGGCGCCGCGCTTCTGGCTGCACAACCTGCGCCGCGCCGGCGAGGAGCAGACCGTGGATGCCCGCACCTGGCTGGCCACCGAGCTCAACGCGCGCAACTGGAACCCGCGCTGGATCGAAGGCATGCAGCGCTCCGGCTATGCCGGCGCGCGCGAGATGTTCAAGGAGATCGAGCATCTCTATGGGTTCCAGGCCACCAGCCCGGAGCAGATGAGCGGCAGCTTCTGGCAGAACACCTACGACGTCTATGTGGCCGACAAGAACGGCCTGGGCATGGACCGCTTCTTCGCCGAGAACAATCCGCACGCGCGGCAGGGCATCCTGGCGCGGCTGCTGGAAGTGGACCGGCAAGGCAGCTATCGCTTCACGCCGGCCGAGCGCGCCGGGATGGCGCGGCGCTATGTGGAGTCGGTCAATCGCGATGGCTTGTCCTGCTCGGCCAATAGCTGCGGCAATCCCGTGCTGATGCGGTACATCGCCGGGCTGGGGCAGCTAGCCCGGCTGCCCACGGATGCGCTGCGCGAATTCTCCGAGCGGCTGGCGACGGCCATGCCGGGGCGAGAGCCGGCCGCTGCTTCCGGCCGGGCTGCATTGGCCGACGCGCCCCGTGCGAGCGCGCCACCGCCGCCGGCTCGGCAGGCTAAGCCGCAGCCAGCACCGGCGCTGCGTCCCGCGACCGATCAAGTGACCGGCCAATTGCTCGAAAGCCGTGTGCTCAAGCTCGCAGCGCCGGCGCCGCCGAGTGGCCTGGCGCCGCGCGAGGCGCTCTGGACCGCAACCCTGATGCTGCTGCTGGTTGGCGCTGGCGCCTTCGCGGAGTGGTGGCGCGGCCGTGGCCGGCGGCAGCCCGCGCCACGCTGACGCGCCACAAGTGGACAGCACCGTGCGATCTCTTTATGCTGGTCTCCTCGCCGCGGCCAGGCCCGTCGCCGCTTGCCGGTACGATACTTACCTGCTGCGCGGAACATGACTTGCGAAGGGCCCGCCGCGCATCGCACGCCCCGATTCAACCCCAGCGCCAGCGCTGAATTCCCTTATCCGCCATGCAGACCCGTAAAATCCCCGCCACCATCGTCACCGGCTTCCTTGGCAGCGGCAAGACCACCTTGCTACGCCATATCCTCGAGAACGCCAACGGACGGCGCATCGCGGTGATCGTCAACGAGTTCGGCGAGCTGGGCATCGATGGCGAGATCCTCAAGGGCTGCGGCATCGGCTGCGACGAATCCGGCGAGAGCAATGGCCAGCTCTATGAACTGGCCAACGGCTGCCTGTGCTGCACGGTGCAGGAGGAATTCTTCCCGGTGATGGAGCAATTGCTGGAGCGCCGCGGCGATATCGACCACGTGCTGATCGAGACGTCCGGCCTGGCGCTGCCCAAGCCGCTGGTGCAGGCCTTCAACTGGCCCAGCATCAAGAACGCCTTCACCGTGGATGCGGTCGTCACCGTGGTGGACGGCGCGGCCGCTGCGGCAGGCCAGTTCGCCGCCGACCCGGACGCCGTGGACGCGCAGCGCAAGGCCGATCCCAACCTCGATCACGAGTCCCCGCTGCACGAGCTGTTCGAAGACCAGCTTGGTGCGGCCGATCTCGTCATCCTCAACAAGACCGACCTGATCGACGCGGCGCAGCGCGCCGAGGTGGAGGCGCTGATCCGCCCGGAGATCCCCGCCGAAGTGAAGATCGTCGGCGCGCAGGGCGGCAAGCTGGATATCGAGCTGCTGCTGGGCCTGAACCGCGCCTCGGAAGACACCATTCACCTGCGCCCGGACCACCATGGCTCGGCGGACGATCCCGATCACGCCGACCACCATCACGACGAGTTCGACTCCGTGGTGGTGGAGCTGGGCGAGGTGGACCGCGACCAGCTGATCGACGGCCTGCGCCAGCTGGTGGAGAGCCACACCATCTACCGCATCAAGGGCTTTGCCAAGTTGCCGGCCAAGCCCATGCGGCTGGTGCTGCATGGCGTGGGACGGCGCTTCGACGGCTACTTCGACCGCCGCTGGCTGCCGGGCGAGGCGCAATCCACGCGCATCGTGCTGATCGGCCAGGAGCTTGACCAGCCTACGCTGCAGGCTGCCCTGGAGGCCGCGCTCGCCGCCGCCGCCGTGCGCACGGCTTAAGCGCTTCACCAGCCCAGGCACCCGATGCACCTGCTTTCCACCCGCCCGGGCGGCTTCGTCGACGACAACGCCGGCGTGGTGCGCATTGCACAAAGCCCGGCACAGATCGTGGTGCTGAGCGCGGCGGATACCACGCTGTCGCTGCTGGCCGGGGCCTTCCCGCGCCTGGGGGCGGACTTCCCCACGGTGCGGCTGGCCAACCAGATGTACCTGCGCCAGCCGGCCTCGCTCGACATGTATGTGGACGACGTGCTGCAGCACGCGCGCGTGGTGGTGGTCGACCATCTCGGCGGCGACAGCGACTGGCCCTATGGCCTGGAGCGGCTGACCGAGCTGGCGCGCTCGCGCAACCAGCTGCTGGTGATGTTCTCCGGCGACCTGGCCGTGGACACCAACCTGCTCGCGCGCGGCAATGCGGCGCCAGCGCTGGCCAGCAACCTGTGGCGCTACCTGCGCGAGGGCGGTGCCGACAATGCCGAGCAGTTCTTCCGCTGCCTGGCCCATCACGCCTTCGGCTGGGGCGAGCCAGCGCTGCAGCCGCGCGTGCTGCCGCAGGCGGCGATCTATCATCCGGCGCACGGCGTGGCCACGGCGGCGGACTGGCAGCGCGAGTGGACGCGGGATGGCCATGCCGACGCGCCGGTCGTGGCGCTGGTGTTCTACCGCGCTCACCTCCAGGCGGGCAATACCGCCGTGTTCGATGCGCTGATCGCGGCCCTGCGCGCCGAGGGCATGAACCCGTTGCCGCTGGCGGTCAACTCGCTGAAGGACACGCTGTGCCGCGAGGTGCTGCAGCACCTGTGCGCCGAGCACGGGGCGGCGCTGGTGTTGAACACCACGGCGTTCGCGGTAGCGTCGCTGGATGCACCTGAAGCCCTGCAGCTCGCCGGCGACGCGCCGGTGCTGCAGGTGATCCTGAGCGGCGGTAACCGCGAGGACTGGCTGGCGGACAGCCAGGGCCTGGGCCCGCGCGACGTGGCCATGCATATCGCCATGCCGGAGGTGGACGGCCGCATCATCACGCGCGCCGTCAGCTTCAAGGGGCTGGCCTACCGCTGCCCGTACACGGAAGTCGACGTAGTGCGCTACCAGCCCGACGCGCAGCGCATCGCCTTTGTGGCCGAGCTGAGCCGCCGCTGGTGCCGCCTGCGGCAGCTGGACAATGCCGACAAGCGCGTGGCGCTGGTGCTGGCCAACTATCCGGCCAACGAAGGGCGCATCGGCAATGGCGTGGGACTCGATACTCCGGCCTCCGTAGTGGGCATTCTCGCCATGCTGCGCGAGCAGGGCTACCACTGCGAAGGCCTGCCCGCCGATGGCGACGACCTGATGCGCGGGCTCACGCAGGGCATCACCAACGACCTGACGCAACGCTACCTGCGGCCGGCGTTCCAGAGCCTGCCGATGGCCGACTACCTGGCTCACCTGAGCCGCCTGCCGGAAGACAACCAGCGCGCCATCGCGCAGCGCTGGGGCAACCCGGACCGGGACCCGATGGTGCGCCAGGGCCGCTTCATGATCGCCGGCGTGCGCAGCGGCAATCTGTTCGTCGGGCTGCAGCCGGCGCGTGCGTACGCGCTGCCCGGCGAGGAGGGCACCGAGAGCTACGCCAGCTACCACGATGCCGACCTGGTGCCGCCGCATGGCTACCTGGCGTTCTACTTCTGGCTGCGCCACAGCTTCGGCGCCGATGCCATCATCCACGTGGGCAAGCACGGCAACCTGGAGTGGCTGCCCGGCAAGAGCGTGGCGCTGGCCGATACCTGCTGGCCCGATGCCATCCTCGGGCCGCTGCCGCATCTCTATCCCTTTATCGTCAATGACCCGGGCGAGGGCGCGCAGGCCAAGCGGCGCGCGCAGGCCGTCATCATCGACCACCTGATGCCGCCGCTCACGCGCGCCGAAAGCTATGGCCCGCTGCAGGACCTGGAGCGCCAGGTCGACGAATACTACGAGGCGCTGGCGGTGGACCCGCGCCGCGCGCGGATGCTGCGCAAGGAAATCCTGAAGCTGATCGTGGCCCAGCAGCTGCATCGCGAGCTGGGGCTGGAGGCGCCGGCCGACATCGATGGCGAAGACGCGCTGCTCAACCTTACCGATGCTTACCTGTGCGAGCTGAAGGAGTCGCAGATCCGCGATGGCCTGCATGTTTTCGGCGTGTCGCCCGTGGGCCGCCAGCGGCGCGATACGCTGCTGGCGCTTGGGCGTTTTCCGGTGGGCGACGGCAAGGGCGCGCAAGCCAGCTTGCTGACGGCGTTGGCCGCCGACCTGGCGCTGGGCGATGGCTTCGATCCGCTTGATGCCGACTGGTCCGCGCCCTGGCAGGGGCCGCGTCCGGCGCAACTGGCGACGCTTGATGCCGGGCCGTGGCGCCATCATGGCGATACGCGCGAGCGCCTTGAGATGCTGGCCACGGCGTTGCTCGGCGAGATGGCTGGTGACGTTGCGCTGCCGCATGCCTCCTTGGTGCTCGCCCGCCTGCGCCACGACGTGATGCCTCGCCTGGATGCCTGCGGCCCGCAGGAAATGCTGCAACTGTCGCGTGGCCTGGCCGGGCGCTTCGTGCCGCCTGGCCCCAGTGGCGCGCCGTCGCGCGGCCGGCCCGATGTGCTGCCCACCGGGCGCAATTTCTATTCGGTCGATACCCGCGCGGTGCCTACGCGCACGGCATGGACGCTGGGCCTGAAGTCGGCCAACCAGCTGATCGAGCGCCATCTGCAGGAGCACGGCGAGTATCCGCAATCGATCGGCCTGTCCGTCTGGGGCACCGCCACCATGCGCAGCGGCGGCGACGACATCGCGCAGGCTTTCGCCCTGCTGGGCGTGCGCCCCAAGTGGGCGCCCGGCAGCCACCGCGTGACCGATTTCGAGATCCTGCCGATGGCGATCTTCGACCGCCCGCGCGTTGATGTGACGCTGCGCGTATCGGGCTTTTTCCGTGATGCCTTCGCCAATGTGATGCGCCTGTTCGATGCCGCCGTGCAAGCAGTGGCAGAGCTAGACGAACCCGCCGAACTCAATCCCGTGCGCGCCCGCGTTGACAGCGAGCGCGCGCGGCTGGAAGCCGAGGGCGTACCCGCCGCCGAGGCGCGCCGCCGCGCCGGCTGGCGCGTGTTCGGCGCCCGCCCGGGCGGCTATGGCACAGGCTTGCAGGATCTGATCGACAGCCGCAACTGGCAGGACGACAACGACCTGGCGCAGGCCTACCTGCATGCCGGCGGCTACGCCTATGGGCAAGGCACGCACGGCGTAGAGGCGCGCGCCAGCTTTGCCGAGCGCCTGTCCAGCCTGGACGCGGTCGTGCAGAACCAGGACAACCGCGAGCACGATTTGCTCGACGCCAACGACTACTACCAGTTCCAGGGCGGCATGGTGGCGGCCGCGCGCGAGTTCGGCGGCGCCCAGCCCGCGATCTACCACGGCGACCACAGCAACCCGGCGGCGCCGCGCATCCGCACCCTGAAGGAAGAAATCAGCCGCGTGATCCGCGCACGTGTGGTCAATCCCAAGTGGATCGACGGCGCCAAGCGGCACGGCTACAAAGGCGCGTTCGAGATGGCCGCCACGGTGGACTACCTGTTCGGCTTCGACGCCACCACCCGCGTGGTGGCCGATCACCAGTACGCGCTGGTGACCGATGCCTATGTGAACGACGCCGACACCCGCGCCTTCCTGCGCGAGCACAACCCGCGCGCGCTGCACGCCATCTGCGAGCGCCTGCTCGAAGCGGCGCAGCGCGGCCTGTGGCAGGAGCCCGGCGAGCGCCGCGCCCAACTGGAACAACACCTGCTCGACAGCGAGCAGGCGCTTGAAGGAATCCCCTCATGAATGCAACCGCCCGGCTCGCGCGCGTGCCGTTTCCCTTCAGCGCCCTGGTGGGCCAGCAGCGCCTGCAGCAAGCGCTGCTGCTCGCCGCGGTGGATCCCGGCATCGGCGGCGTGCTGGTCAGCGGCCCGCGCGGCACGGCCAAGTCGACCGCGGCGCGAGCCCTTGCGGAATTGCTGCCCGCAGGCCAGTTCGTCACGCTGCCGCTCGGCGCCAGCGAGGAACAACTCATTGGCACGCTCGACCTTGGCCATGTGCTCAAGCAGAGCGAGGTGCGCTTCGCGCCCGGCCTGCTGGCGCGCGCGCACCATGGCGTGCTCTATGTGGACGAGGTCAACCTGCTGCCGGATCATCTTGTCGACCAGTTGCTGGATGTCGCCGCCAGCGGCGTCAACGTGGTGGAGCGCGACGGCGTGTCGCACCAGCATGAAGCGCAATTCGTGCTGGTCGGCACCATGAACCCGGAAGAGGGCGAGCTGCGCCCGCAACTGCTGGACCGCTTCGGCTTGTCGCTGGCGCTGGAGAACTGCACGGATCCCGCGCAGCGCCAGGCCATCGTCAAGGCACGGCTCGCGTTCGACCACGATCCGGTGGCGCTGCGAGCACGTTTTGCCACCGAGCAGGAAACGCTGACGCGCAAGGTGCGGCTGGCGCGCGCCTCGGTGTCTGCGCTGTCCTTCAGTGACGCCGTGCACGAGCGTGTCAGCCACCTGTGCCTGGCGGCCGCCGTCGACGGCGTGCGGGCGGACCTGGTGATGCTGCGTGCGGCGCGCGCGCTGGCTGCCTTGCAGTGCGATGCGGCGGTGGTGCCCGCGCATGTGGATGCCGTGGCGGAACTGGTGTTGCACCACCGGCGCCAGGTGCCGCCCGATGCCGGTGAGCAGGCCGGTGAGCAGGCCGGTGGCTCTGGTAGTGCGAATGGCAGCGGCGATGGCGATGGACGCAACGCGGGAGACGTCGCCGCCAACAACCCCTGGGGCGCGCTCCCGCCCCCGCCGGCAAGCGCTGCGGCCGGCATCACCCCGGTCAAGGGCGTGAGGCCGCTGCCCGCAAAAAAAGCCTGAGCCACCGGCAGGCCGCCGCCGAATCCGGGCAAGGCGGCAACCGGTGGCAAGCCCCTTGTTTCGTCCCTCGTCTCGCCCCATGTCTCCCCGCGCCGCAAGGGCGCCCGGGCAGCTCGCGCATCCACTGGACACGCACGCTGGCCGCCAAAGGCGGCAAGCCGTTTGCACCCAGCCACCTGCGCTGGCGCGCACAGCAAGCCCACGCCGGCGTGCTGCATTGCTTCGTGCTGGATTGCTCGGCCTCGATGCTGCACGGCCGCCAGCTCGCGCTGGCCAAGGGCGTGCTGCTGCGCCTGCTGCAACGCGCCTACCAGGCGCGCGCCGAGGTAGCGCTGGTGTGCTTCGCCGCCGGCCGCGCCGAAGTCCGCCTGCAGCCGGCACGCGCCCGCCCGTGGAGCGAAGCCTGGATCCGCCCGATCTCCGGCGGCGGCGGCACGCCGCTGGCGCTTGGCATGGAACGCGCCGGCCAGCTGCTGGCCCACGCCGCGCGCCGCCGCCCGGCGCAGCAGCGTTGGCTGTGGCTGCTCAGCGACGGCCGCAGCACGGAGCAGCCCCCGCGCCCGCATTGGGCGGATGCGGTGATGGTGGTGGATTTTGAGCGGCAGGCGGTGGCGCTTGGGCGTTGCCGGGAGTTGGCGCAGGGGTGGGAGGGGGAGTATCTGGTGGCGGATGCGTTGATTGGGTGACGCTGCGTAGAGCAGCCATGACTTCGGCTACGGACGATCAGCGCATCGTCCCCCTCGAATCTGAAACATCTCAACGGAAGTCTCGACGACCGGAGCTATCCTTGGCGCACTAAACCGCCAACCAGACCACCATGGCTGCACAAGCCGCCGCATCCCGGCACAGTCCTCGCCGGATGGCGTGGCAAGCAGACCGCCTGCAACCTATGGGCCGCAGCGCGGAAACAGCGAAGGCCTGTCAAGCCGATTGCGCAGCCGGGCAGGCCTGCCTGACGAATGATTGTCTACTCAATATACCGGCTGCCAAGAGGCTGGACGCCGTGCAGGGAAACCGAATTCGCTCGACTGCGAGTCCTTACGAATCAATGGATTGCCAACGTATAACGTTGCCGGCGACGCCAACGCGGGGCCAAAATAACCAAACTGGGCGGGATTCCCAACGCGAATTCGTTAGATTGAGCCACTTGACCGTTTCCAGGCGCGAGAGGCCGCTTCCGGCCAGGAACGGTCTCTCGCAAACGTCGGGCCTCGCGCAGGCCCACACACTTCAGGAGAACTCATGTTTGACCACGTCAAATTCGGAGTCAGCGACTATGCAGCGAGCAAAGCGTTCTTCCTCAAGGCACTCGAACCGCTCGGCGTAGCTGTTGCCTCGGAGGGGCCGCCGACGTACGGTGTCGAGCTTAGCCCAAAGGGTAAGGCTTCATTGTGCCTGTACCAAAGCGAGGAGAAGCCGGCGCATCTTCACTTGGCGTTCAGGGCCGAGAATCGCCAGCAAGTCGAAGCTTTCTATCGCGCGGCTCTGGAGGCGGGTGGCAAAGACAATGGTGCGCCTGGTCTGCGCCCGCACTACCACGCGAACTACTATGCAGCTTTCGTCATTGGTCCGGACGGGCACAACATCGAAGTGGTTTGCCACGAACCCGAGGCCTTGCGATAGCCTGGTGCTTTCCCGGCCACGTCGCGCGTGTGCGTGCTAGCTCGCCGCCATCCCTTTTTCCGCCAGCTCCTTTTTCGCGCTTTCGTTCTTGGTCAATTGCGTCAGGCCCATGCCGCGCAGAACGTTCGGAGCCTTGGTGAACTGGATATTGTCATAGCCCACGATCTCGATGCGATTGCCCCAGGGGTCGCGGAAATCCAGAAACGGACCGTCGATCGGCTCGACCCCCGCCGCCTTGAGGGCGGCGCGCGCCGCCTCCTTGTCATCGACAACGAGGCCGACATGCCGGCCGTCATCGGGGGGCTGTTTGCGTCCCGCCTGCAACGCGATGAATTGGTCGCCAAGATCGATGAAGGCCATCGTCTTGCTCTTGCCGCGCAATTGAAAGTCGAAGATGCGGCCATAGAATGCCAGCGCTTCCTCGATATCGCCGACTTCCAGCGCTACGTGGTTGAAGCCGATGGCGCGCGGCTTTGTGGAGTCAGCCATTTTAACCCTCCATGGATAGCGTTCACAAACTCGATCGTCGACGATTCAAGGCACTAGCAGCACGGGCTGCCCGTCAATGCCAATCGAGTGTCCTGCCTTGCGCGGAGGCAGCGGATACGCTTCGGCGGACATCAAGTCGGCAGGGTAGAGCTGGAGGAACGACCGCGTTTCATCCGCCCTCGCGCCGGACAGCCAATTCACGTCAAGCCACCTTCTAAAGCCCGACGCCTTACAAGGGTTGCAGGTGTCTACTTGCCGCCGATGCCGACCTTGCCGCGCCCGACCTTTCGATGCGGCACACTGGGGCGCAGCCTCTTCCTGGAGCCAGCCGTCAACGTGACTTGCTCCGCAGGGTAGCGGGTCGTCCTGTGCAGCGCGGCCTGATAGGCGGAATGGCCCGGATCGATGCGCTTGATAGCTGACATGACTGACACCTCCTCAGAGGATTCTAGTCCGAAACGGCACGGCGCTTATGCCGCCCCGTCGCTAGCAGTCCATGGGCGCTGATCTCGGGGCGCTCACCAGTGAGGGGCCCATGACCGCAACATGCCAGACAGGCGCGGCAAACGTCTCCATCAAGTCAATCGAGGACGCGATCAACGCGTGGCGCAACCGGCAGCCGACCCCGTCAACGGGCGACCGCGTAGCCGCCAAACGAGGGGCAATGCCTTACTGAGCAACGGTTTGAGCGATGCGAAATGAGTCTTTCATCGTCCGGATCGGGCTGAAGTCCTCTTCGAGCATTCAGGGCTGTTAGTACATTCGAGCACGAATGACCGTTTCTGGAAGTTCCGACGGGCCGTTGTGGGTCGAACTCGGTCGTTGCCATCGCCGCCGCTCATGTTAAGGGACGGACGTTCTCCTAGCGACGCCGACCGGCCAGAAACGTCCATTCGCGCCCGCGCACACGAACGACCGGGATCCTGCTGACGCCCTCAGTCATGCTGTCGGCCGGACAATCCTCTCAGGCCGCCCGCTCGAGATACCGACTGGCCTCGTCAAAAGCGCTGATTTGGTGCCTGTTGCAGTATGATAGTGGCGGCAGCGTTGCTTTTTGTGGCGAGCGGGTTGGAGCGCACTTTGCGCCGTTATATTTCGCAGGTCGTTGCAATCACAGCGACCGGGTTTGACAGCCTGGAATGCGCTGGATGATCGTGGAGTTGCGCCGTCGGGCCGCGATGAGAGCTGCGGTACCATCATGCATTGGCCCTTGACGATCCGAACATCTCTGGGCCCGTTCAACTCGCAACCCATGGGAGTACAGACATGGTCGCAGTCAAACACGACGATCTTTCCATGGCCTTCGACTTCGTTAGCTCCGCGCCGTTGGATCAGGACGCGTATGTCTCACTCGATACGGGCAAAGTCTATTGGACTTCTGATTTCAACGACGCCTTCGACGAGGAGATTCCTGAAGACCTTGAAACTTCGGATCGCTACCTTGCGATACCGCATAAGAACGAGCTTGGTCTTGGAAGAAGTCTCGCCCTCCAATTTGTCGCACAAGAGTTGCCTGAGTGTTACGACGAGGTTGAAGGATTCTTCCGACGGCAAGGGGCATACGCGCGCTTCAAGTATTTGCTGGAGGGCAAGGGCATTATCGAGCTCTGGTACTCGTTCGAAGCCGACGCTGTCGATAGAGCGCTGAGGCAATGGTGTGGTGAGAATGGGCTGGAGATTCTGGAGTCGTAGCGCCAGTTGGACATGCCGCAATGTCTGGCCGTAAAGGGTGACCCGCTGGGCGACCCGCTGGGAATTCAGGGGCCGCCGCGACAAGCGAATCACCTGGCTCCACGCCGGGTCGGATCGGAACATGGCGAAGGCAATTCTCCGCAATCGGCCATATACGGACGCTGGCCCACGGCTTTACGCGGACATTCGAATGGCGGCTCCGCCGCAGATATTGCCAGCAAACTCGGCCGTCTCCCGATCACAACCGACTCTGCCGCGCCGGCGGAGCGCCGTGAAGTCGTCATGGCCCTAGCTCGCGAGCACAGGCTTACGGCACATGATGCGACCTATCTGGATCTGGCGTTGCGCAATGGTGCTGCGCTGGCTACTTTCGATGGCGCATTGGCTAGTGCCATGCGCAATGCTGGTGGCGTCGTGTTCGAATAGCCGTGCAGCTATTCCTTGCAGTCCTCTATTTCGGCGTGACGCCCGACCCGTTCACCCACACTCACGGAACAATCAGCGCCGCGACATCCCGCGCAGATCCTGACGGCTCAAGCCCGCGTTCACGAACCACGCTTGCACGCTGGCGAACGAGTGCGTCTTTGCCACATGGTCAAGCCGCGTTCTCTGCGCACCGGATGCATCGAGCTCCAACGGCAGCAGGTTGGCCTTCATGCCGTTCTGCGCGCATCCGCGCGCGCGGGCGGCAGAATGACTGAATTGACTTTGTAAGGAATATTCCTTACCATGAATTTGCTATCAGGAGAACCAACATGCACGACATCCACGAAGTGGCTACCCTAACCTCCAAAGGGCAACTCACCCTACCCAAGCCCATCCGGCAGGCGCTGGGCGTAGACGCTGGTGGAAAAGTGGCGTTTGATCTACGTGACGGAGAGGTCGTCATCACACGTGCCGATGCCGAACACGGTGATCCGGCGATCGGCGCCTTCCTGCGCCTTCTGGAAGCCGATATCCGTGCGGGGCGACAGCTCCAGACGCTGCCGGAGGATCTGGCTCAGGCCATGCTGGCAAACGCCGGGCATGGCGAGAGGCTGGATCAGGACATTGACGGCGATGTGGAGCTCTAATGCGACGTCATGGCTGGACGTTACTGTTTCATGAGGGTGTGATCGAACAACTGCGGAAGTTGCACGCGGCAGCGCAGCGCGCGCAAGAGAATGACCCAGCGGGGTTCGAGAGCAACGCCAACGTCAAACTGTTTCGCGCCTTGAGCCAGTTGATATTGGACGTTGTGCCCGGCGACCCCTCGCGGGATGAGTTCCGGCAAGGCAATACCCTTGGCGAGGCATACCGGCACTGGCGGCGCGCGAAAGTCGGGCGCCGGTTCCGTCTGTTCTTTCGCTACGATTCTCGCTCGAAGGTGATCGTGTTCGCCTGGGTTAATGATGAGCAGACCCTGCGCTCTGCCGGCAGCAAGTCAGATCCTTACGCGGTATTTGAGAAAATGCTCGGGCGGGGAAATCCGCCGGATGATTGGACGGTCCTGGTTGCGGCGAGTCGTGCGGAGTGGACTGCGGCCGAGAAATAAGCATTGGTTCAGGTGCGCGACCACTGCGCTTTCGCTGCGGCCCCGCCAAGAGCGACCACTTGGCGGCAGGCGTGCTGGCGCAACACTTCGGCGATGACAGTGTCCAGATCCTGGGCGCGTTCCGTCGGGCTATCGTGGCGAAGATAGACGGGTGGGCAATCCGCGCATATCAGCGCTAAGCGGTTATCCGTCCCACCATGCCACCAGATCTTCACCCCATCCTCACCTCAATTTCGTCATAACGCCGCACCCGGTACACCACCATCGAGATCAGCCAGCTCAGCACGAACACGCCGATGATCACGTAGCCCAGCATGCCGAAGTGCGCGTTGAGCTCGCCGATCACATCCCACAGCCCGCCTTCCAGCCCGAGCTTGTCGGCAATCAGCCCGAGGGCTTCGATGCCGCCGATGACCACGGCAACGACAACCGAGACCAGCGTGATGGTCATGTTGTAGTAGAGCTTGCGGATCGGCTTGGTGAAGGCCCAGCCGTAGGCGCCCAGCATCAGGATGCCGTCGGTGGTGTCCACCAGCGACATGGCGGCGGTGAACAGGGCGGGGAACACCATGATGGTCCAGAAGGGCACGCCCTTTGCAGCTTCGGCGGCGGACAGGCCGAACAGCGCTACCTCCGTCGCGGTGTCGAAGCCGAGGCCGAACAGCAGCCCCATCGGGAACAGGTGCCAGCTGCGGCTGGCCAGCCGGAACAGCGGGCGGAACAGCCGCGACAGCACGCCGCGGTTGTTCAGCAGCAGGTCCAGGTCCTGCTCCTTGAGCGCTTCGCCGCGCCTGACCGCGCGAAAGGCGCGCCACACGGAGATCAGGATCAACAGGTTGAAGAAGGCCAGCAGGAACAGGAACAGCGCGGAGACGCTCGTGCCGATCATGCCGCCCACGGCTTTCATATCGGCAAAGCGCGTTTGCAGCGCGGCGGCGGCCACCGCGATGCCGATCGACATCAGCGTAACCACGGTGGAGTGGCCGAGCGAGAAGAAGAAGCCGACCGTCACCGGGCGCTTGCCTTCCTGCATCAGCTTGCGCGTGACGTTGTCGATGGCGGCGATGTGGTCGGCGTCCACGGCGTGGCGCAGGCCGAGCGTGTAGGCCAGCACGGCGGACGCCAGCAGCATGGGGTGGTCGCGGAACGCCACCAGTGCCCACAGCCAGGCGCCGACATTGGCGGCGATCAGGAAGACGTAGAGCGCAACGACCTTGCGGCGCACGTCGGCGTCCTGGTCGTTGAAGATGCTGGCGAGAAAGCGGAACATGAGCGGTCCGTGAAAGATCGGGGATTCTGAGTGGATGGACGCCGGGCTGGGATTCATGCCCGCCGGCGGCGCCCGCGAAACAACCTGCGCCAGCCGATCACCACGCCACTGGCGCAGACTACCAGCCCGGCGAGCGAAAGCAACCAGACGGCTGCGTCCCAGGCCGGGCGATGGCGCAGCAGCCAGCCAAAGTCCCAGCTGTGCGCGGCATTGAACAGCCAGCGGTAGGCACGGCGGCGGCGGCCCAGCAGGTTGCCGGTGTCCGGGTCGATGCAGGCCCAGGTCGCAGGTCGCGGCGGTGTCGTCAAGGCAGCAGGCGTCCCGCCAGCATGAAGGCGTGCTTGCCATGGCCGGCTTAGAAGTAGAAGTTGGCCGACAGCTCGGCCGCGCGCGGCCGGCCCAGCAGCCACTGGTTGCCGCTGTTGCCGGAGGACTCGGCATAGTCGCGGTTGAACAGGTTGTAGACGCGCAGCGTCAGCGCCGTCTTGCGCGATACGCGCCATGGCAGCGAGGCATCCACCACCGTGTACGACGGCATGGTCGTGGTATTGGCATTGTTGGTGTAGCGCTTGCCCACGTAGCGCAGGCCACTGCCCAACTGCCACTGCGGCGCGAAGGCCCACGTCAGCCACAGGTTGGCCGCCTGCTGCGGCACGCTGGTGGGTACATTGCCGTTGCGCGAGACCAGCGCGCCGTTCGTGCTTTCCGCGAAGTCGTCGTAGCGGGCGCGCAGCACGGCTGCGTTGGCGTCCACCCGCAGTCCGCGCATCAGTTCCACGCTGACCGAGCCTTCGAGCCCGCGCGAGGATTGCTCGCCCACCTGCACCGACAGCGCGGGGTTGTTGGCGTCGCGGGTGAGCAGGTTCTTCTTGGCGATCTGGTAGGCGGCAAAGGTCCATTCGCCGCGCTGGTTCCAGAACGATTGCTTGACGCCGGCTTCGATCTGCCTGCCGGTAGCCAGCTTGAAATCCTTCTGCGCGTCCGAGGTGGAGATCAACGCGCCGAGCGGATCGGTGGCGGTGGCGTACTGCGCGTACACCGACAGCGCGGGCGTGAATTCGTAGACCGTGCCCGCGCGCCACGTGACATTGTTGAAGCTGCGCGTCCAGTCGTCGCCCGTGACCAGGTTGCCGCGTTCCAGCTGGGCATGGTCCAGCCGCACGCCGCCGATCACCGACCATTGCCGGGTCAGCTTGAGGCGGTCCTCGCCAAACAGCGCGGCTTGCGTGGTGTGGGTGCGAAAGCGCGGCGACGTGACGATGCCCGGCGGGCTGAAGAACTGGCCCGGGTCGAACTGGTAGGCATTGACGGTGGACGCGCCGCCATAGGGCGAGTTGCTGCTGTTGGTGTAGTGGATGCGGTTGACGTCAAAGCCCACCATGGCCGTATTGGCCATGCCGAACAGCTGGCCATCGAGCTTCAGGTCGGCGCGGTCGCCCACCTGTTCCTGGTCATGCAGGATCTCCAGGTAGTCGGTGCGGCGCACCTGGCCGGTCGCGGGCAGGAAGGTATAGGACTCGGCGTCGCGCCAGTGGCGCTGGCTGGTGAGGTAATAGAACTGGTTCCGCACCGTGACGCGCTCGTTGGGTTGCCACTGCGCCGCGAGCCGGGTCCAGCGGTCGCGGTAGGTAATCTCGGCATCGCCCACGTTGTAGTTCTTCTTGCGCAGGGCGGGGTCCAGGCTGCCGTTGACCAGCGGCGTGCCCAGGTATTGCATCGGGTGCTGGTCGGCGTCGTCATAGGACAGCGTCAGGCTGAACTCGGGCGATACGTCCAGCCGCACCGCGGCCGACACCGCCAGGCTGCGGGAGTCTCCCCGGTCCACCCAGCCGCCGGAGCGGCCGTAGTTGGCGTTGAAGCGGTAGGAGAGGTTTTCGTTGACCGCGCCGCCGCTGTCGAAGGCGGCGCGCGCCGTTTTCTGGGTGCCGCCGGTGAGCTGCAGCTCGTTGGCGATCGGTGCGCGCATTGGCTTCTTTGGGATGACGTTGACCACGCCGCCAATCGCGCCCTCGCCAACTATCACCGAGGCCGCGCCGCGCAGCACTTCGATGCGGTCCACCGACCAGGTATCGAAGGGGAAGGTGACGGTGCCGGAGGCCACGTAGAGCCGCGTGCCGTCGTACAGCTGCATCACCGAGCCTTGTCCTGCGAAGCCCCGTGCCGCGAGCGCCGTCCCGCCATTGCCGGGCGCGCCATTGGAGGTGATGCCGGTGGCGCGCGTAACGGCCTCGCGCACTGACAAATCGCCGCGTTCGCGGATGGTATCGCGGGACAGGACTTCCACGCTGGCCGGTGTTTCCAGTGGGGTCAGGCCAAGGCGGCTGCCGGTGCTGGCGGGCTCCGACAGCGCCAGCCCCGATGGCTGCGAGGCGCTGCTGACTACCACCGGCGGCAGCACGGTGCCGTCCGCGCGGGAAGGCTGCGATCGTGCTCGCTCGGACGGTTGCACATCGTCCGCTGCCCAGGCGACATCCGCGCCTAAGCCGGCAAAGGCACCCAGCGACAGCGCGAGCGCGCAATGGTGCGCGAGCTTGCGCGGCTTGGGGGCGCGACGATGCTTGAGTGGCTTGAGGGCCGCGACCGAGGCGGGGCGGGCAAGGCGAGGACGCGCGGACATGGACTTTCCATCGTTGGCCGTGGGCGACCCCGCCCGGCGGCAATAAACGAACAAGCCACGGACGATCGCGCAGTGACGGCCGGGCGCGTGGCTGGCCGTCTCACGCCTGGCCGCCCGTCCGCAGCCCCGGTGATTGGTCGAAGGCCGGTATCCGGGCTCGCAGGGGGACGCCTGCCGCTGGGGCGCGTCCGGGGTGCCGCCTTCCCACGCGTTGATGCGCAGTGGCTGCCGCGGCCTGTTGGCGCGGCGTGACACCTTTTTACCTGCTGACCGTTGCGGGGGCAGCACAGGATTAGCCGCGGCATGGCCGGCGGCGCACCTGTTTCCCGTTTAACCCCCGCCGCGCGCTGCGAGCCGGGGGCACCTTCGAACCCTTGGCAGTCCAATTGCAAGTCAATTGCAATTACGAGTGGAATGCGAGGCGCATGGTAGCCGTTTTTCAGCGGCTTTCGGCGCCTGATGGCAGATGTATTTTTGCACCGTGCGGGTGCGCGAGCGTTCCGGTCCGGCGCAGCCTGTCGCCATCTTGGTGCTTTGTGCGGCATTTTTCGCGCTTCTTGGCTTTTTCGTGCCGTCCTGCCGCAGCTGTCCCTAAAGAAGACGAATCAGGCTCCGATATCCGGAGATGCCGCATGCCTCCCGCATGACCGGCCATTGCCCCGAAGAGCGAATGCCATGAATCGTCTGACCCTGCGAAAGAAGCTGTGGATCCCCCTTGTGCTGGCCTGGCGCGGCTTGCTGTTGCTGACCGTGATGCACGCCTTTCAGACCCGCCAGCTGCAAATGGCCGATCGCCGCGGCGAACTGGCGAACATCGTCGACATGTCGCTCTCCCTGGTGAGCGACTACGCCGAGCAGGCGCGCCAGGGCAAGATGTCCGAGGCCGATGCCAAGGCCCAGGCCACCGCCCGCGTTGCCGCGCAGCGTTATGGCAAGGATGGCTACATCACCATCGTTGGTGCGGATTCCGTGCTGTTGATGCATCCCATCAACGCCAAGCTCAATGGCAAGAACATGCGCGACTTCAAGGATGCCAAGGGCAACGCCTTGTACGTCGATATCGCGGCCCGCGGCGCGTCGGCCGAAGGCGCCGGCCACCTGGACTACTGGTGGCCCAAGCCGGGCAGCGACCAGCCGAGCCCCAAGATCGGCTACGTGGCGCGCTTCAAGCCGTGGGGCTGGGACCTGGTCGCAGGCACGTACATGGATGACGTGGAGGCACAGTTCCGCTCCTCGCTGTATCAATCGCTCGGCCTGCTGGTGCTGCTGGGCATCGTGATCTCCGCGGTGGCCACGCTGCTGATCCGCAGCATCCAGAGCTCGGTGGGCGGCGAACCCGCTACCGCTGCGGCGCTTGCCCTGCGCATGGCCGGCGGTGACCTCACCGCGTGCGTTGAAACCCACCCGGATGACCGCTCCAGCCTGATGTACGCCATCGGCCATATGCGCGACCAGCTCGCCGGCACGGTGGCGGGCATCCAGCAGTCGGCCGATTCCATCACCTCGGCGGCGCAGGAGATTGCCTCGGGCAATACCGACCTGTCGAGCCGCACCGAGCAGCAGGCGGCCTCGCTGCAGCAGACCGCCGCCAGCATGGAGCAGATCACCGCGACCGTGCGCCAGAACGCCGACAACGCCAAGGAGGCCAGCCAATACGTGGCCGACGCCTCGCAGATCGCGCAGCAGGGCGGCAGCGTGGTCAGCCAGGTGGTGGACAAGATGCGCGGCATCACCGCCAGCTCGCGCAAGATCAACGACATCATCGGCGTGATCGACGGCATCGCCTTCCAGACCAATATCCTGGCGCTGAACGCGGCGGTGGAAGCCGCGCGCGCCGGCGAGCAAGGACGCGGGTTTGCGGTGGTGGCGGGTGAGGTGCGCAACCTGGCGCAGCGCAGCGCGGGCGCGGCCAAGGAAATCAAGACGCTGATCGTGGAGTCGGTGGGCCAGGTCGACAGTGGCTCGGCGCTGGTGGAGCAGGCCGGGCAGACCATGGCCGAGATCGTCAATGCGGTCAGCCGCGTGACGTCGATCATGGATGGCATCGCCTCGGCCACCGCCGAGCAGCGCACCGGCATCGAGGAGGTCAATCGCGCGGTCGCGCAGATGGACCAGATGACACAGCAGAACGCTGCGCTGGTGGAGCAGGCGAGCGCGGCCGCCGCGTCACTGGAAGACCAGGCCGGCGCGCTGCACCATGCCGTGTCGGCCTTCCGCCTGTCGCCCGCCTGAGCACTAACCAAGCGCTAACCAAGTGCTAACCAAGCGCTAACCAGGCATCAAGCGCGCTTTGTCCTACAGCAGCGATTTGCCCTGCGCGAGGATCTTGTCGCAGACCTGCTTGGTGACCTGGTCCTTGAGGCCGCCGCCGCTCAGGTCGAACTGCTTGCCATCGCTGCTGCTCAGGATGCCCTTGGCGCCGCTGGTGTAGCCGGCATCCGACGTGGGCGAGCCGCCGCCGACCTTGCCCAGCAGTTTGTCCTTTACCGAGGCGGCGCCGCTGGCCCCGCCAAGGTAGTTGTTCTTCACGCAGTACTCCAGGATCCCGGCGACATTGCCGGTACTGCCCGAGCTCAGCGATTGCAGCGAGGGCATTCCACCCATCCCGCCCAAGCTGCTGCCCAGGCCGCTCAGGCCACCGGACGAACTCTCCGTGCCGCCCTGCGTGGCGCCTTTGAGCAGGTCGCCGATCTGCGCATGTGCGGTTGCCACCGGTAGCAGCGCGGCGATCAGGATCTTCACGGCGGTGGTGCGATAGAGGCTGGCGTTCATGCGGCGTCCTTCTGGCTGGGTGGGGACAGTCTTCACTATAGTGCTTGCCGCGACGGCCATGGTCCATCGCTGCTGTGGCTTTCCCTTCTCGCGGCACTACCCGATTTGCATGACGCACGCATTAAGCGAGGCGTCGCGCATGCCATCTAACGACCTGTGGGTTCTATTCGAACCCCGTGTTCGTGACTGTCGCTTCCGGCACCTGAGGCAAGGCGCATACCCGCTGGCAGGGCAACGCGCTCCGATCTGAAAGTTCTCGTGCGCTGTATTCAGACCTTTGCACGTGTCGCAGCCACGCGGCACCGCGTCTTGACGATCCAGGTGAAACGGTTTCCACTAGCAGTTCGGCCGGGCGCGCGGCGCGCGCCCGGGGAACTCACCTGGAGAGAAGGAAACGGATCGCCATGGCCATTACCACCAGCGTCAGAAAAAAGAAGAAGTACCGCAAGGCAGTGCTGAACCTGCGCGCCGCCATCAAGCGCGGCAACGAGGAAGCCATCAGGCTCCGCCGCGAGCAGTTGAAGGCGCTGCCGGTGCCGCGCCAGCGCTACGCGCGTGCGGCCACTACCTGAGCGCCGCGCCGCTTTTTACGCAGAACCTGCCTAGAACGAGCCGAAGGCGCTGCCGAGCGCGATGACCGCCGCCAGCGCCGCGACCGGGCCCACGATGCCGACCACCACGATATCGCGATAGCTTTCGCGATGCGTGGTGCCGCAAACCGCCAGCAGCGTCACCACCGCGCCGTTGTGCGGCAGGCTGTCCAGCGTGCCAGCACCGATCACGGCAACCCTGTGCATCAGCGCCGGGTCGATGCCCGTCACCTCCGATAGCTGCAGGTAAGTGCCGCCTAGCGCCTGCAGGGCGATGGTCAGCCCGCCCGAGGCCGAGCCGGTCAGGGCGGCGAGCACATTGGTGGCCACCGCCAGCGATACCAGCGGCCCGCCCTCGATCGACAACACCCACTCGCGCACCAGCGCAAAGGCGGGCAGGGCAGCCACCACCGAGCCAAAGCCCACCAGGCTAGCCACGCTGATAGCCGGCAGCACGGCGGCATTGGCGCCCGCGTCCATGCTCTCGCGCAGCTTGTGCAGGCGTTTGCGGTGCAAGACCAACAGGCAGAGGATGGCCGCTGCCAGCGCCACCAGCACTGACCACACGCCCCCCAGCGCCGCCAGGCTGGTCCCGCCCCAGCGCTCATCCGCCAGGTAGCTCGCGTCCCAGCGGGGCAGCACCAGCAAGCTCATCGCCAGGTTCACGGCCACTACCATCACCAAGGGCAGGAACGCGCGCCACATCGCCGGCAATTCGGCGCTGCGCGCGCCGTGGTGCGCTTCGGCGGGGTCGAACGCGCTGGCCACCGTGGCGCGCTCGCGCACCAGTTCATCGTCGGCGGCGCGGTCGGCGGATTCCAGCGCGTGGTCGCCAAAGCCCTCGCCCGCACGCCGCGCGGCCCGCTCCATGCGCGCGAGCCACCACAGCCCGAAGGCCAGCATGACGGCGGACGCCAGCACCCCCAGGCCCGGCGCGGCAAACGGCGTGGTGCCGAAAAACGGCATCGGGATCGCGTTCTGGATGGCCGGCGTGCCGGGCAGGGCGGACATGGTGAAGGTGGAGGTGCCTAGCGCAATCGCCGCCGGCATCAGCCGGCGCGGGATCTGCGCGGCGGCGAACAGCGCCTGCGCCATCGGCGCCAGCACGAAGAAGGCCACGAACAGGCTGACGCCGCCGTAGGTGACCAAAGCACCGGCCAGCACCACCGCCAGGATGGCGCGCTGGGGCCCGAGCTTGAACGTCATCCACGCGGCGATGGCGTTGACGCAGCCGCTGTCGTCCATCAGTTTGCCGAACAGCGCGCCAAGCAGGAACAAGGGGAAGAACTGGGCGAGAAAGCCCGCGGCGCTGCCCATGAAGGTCTGGGTCCAGTGCGCCAGCAGGGGCTCGCCGGCCGTGGCCGCGGCCAGCAGCGCCGCCGCCGGGGCCAGCAGCAGGATGCTCCAGCCCCGGTAGGCCAGCCAGATCAACAGGCCAAGGGCCAGCAGGATGCCTAGAAGGCCCATGGTGTCAGTGCTCCCGCAGCAGTTCGTCGAGATGGTAGGAGGCGTGCTTGCCCGGCGCATCGCGTCCAAGCCTATACAGCATAGGTGACGCGCAGGTGGCATGCCGTGGCTTGGCGGCGACGGGCACCGCCAATCCGCCAAGCCACCAAGCCACGGCATTGCGCAAGGCGCAGCGCCGGGCCGGCGGGCGTTACTGCGCTTGCCGCTCCAGCACCTCCCACAACTCCAGCAGGGTAGGGTTGCCGGCATGGGCCGCGCGATACGCGCAGATATCGAATGCCGAGCACCACGCGCCGTCGCCGGCCGGCACCAGCGTGCCCGCGGCAAGTGCTTCTGCCGCGGTGGTGCGCGGCAGCCAGGCCACGCCGTGGCCTTCGCTGGCCATCTTCATCAGCAGGATCGCCATATCGGCCTCATAGCAACGCTCCAGCGCACGGCGTGGCGGCGCGTCTTCGAGGATCACCTCGACGATGCGGCCCAGCGTGGTGCTGGCCGTGTAGGCCAGGTAGGGAATCGGTTTGGCGCCACTGCTGCTCAGCGAGAACAGCGGGGCGCCGCGTGCATTGGGCGCGCACAGCGGCATCAGCACGTCGTGCCCAACCGTGAGGCTGCGGAACTTGTCCGGATCCAGCGACACCGGCACGCGCGCATGGTTGTAGCCCAGCATCAGGTCGCAATTGCCTTCCGACAGCGCCACCACGGCTTCGAGCACGTTGGCGGCCACGACCCGGGCATTGAACTGGCCGTAGCGCTTCTGGCACGCCTTGAGCCAGCCCGGCAGGAAGGTCAGCGACAAGGTATGCCCGGCGGCAATCTGGATGGCCTTGCCCGGCATGCGGCTTTCCTGGCGCAGCGTGGCGCGCGCCTCCATCAGCAGCGTGAGTGCCTCGCGCCCGCTGGTGCAGAAGGTCTTGCCGGCCGGGGTCAGGTCCATGGGGAAGGTGTTGCGGTCGACCAGCACCGCGCCAGCCCAGTCCTCCAGCGAACGGATGCGCCGCGACAGCGCCGACTGCGTGATGTGGCGCAGTTCGGCGGCGCGCGAGAAGCTGCGCGTCTTCTCCAGGACCAGCAGGTCGTCGATCCATTTCAGCTGCATGGGGTGTGCCTTCGGAAGCGTCAAAACGGTGAGGGAAACTCTGCGGCCGGGGTGGCCCGGCAAGGGCGCAAGGGTGTGGCCGCAATGGGTATTCCATTTTCGCATAGCTCTATGGCCGATCCGCATTCCGGTGGGCGCCGGGCGAGCCTAAAATCTGCGCTTCCCGTCAGTCAATATCGCCTCAAGGCAAAGCCAGATCCAGCATGACAGGGGCGCGCAAACAAGCCGGCAGCCAAAGCGGTTGCGCCCCGGAACGTTCCGACTCTACCTCGGCAGTTAACGTCTTCGACGCTATCCGGAGCTACCCTGATCATGTTTATCCAGTCGCTTTACCGTACCCGCACGTCGCTTCGGTCCTCCCGTATTTTCCGTGGGGGCAAGCGGGCACAAGCTGGCCTGCTACTGGCCCTGGCCGCTGGCGCCGCTGCCACCGCCGCCGCGCCGGCCGCCGCCGCGGACTACCCGGACCACGCGGTCCAACTGGTGCTGTCCTTCCCGCCGTCCGGCGCCACCGATGTGCTGGCGCGCGCGGTGGGCCAGCGCCTGTCCACCGTGCTCAAGCAGCCGGTGGTGGTGGACAACCGCCCCGGCGCCGGTGGCGCCATCGGCATGAGCTTCGCGGCCAAGGCCGCGCCCGATGGCTATACGCTTTATCTCGCCGCAGTGAGCAATGCCGCCATTGCGGCAGCGACGTATAACAACCAGCCCGCCAGCCTGAGCCGCGATTTCGTGCCCATTGCCGGCATCGGCACCGTGCCGCATATCCTGGTGGTGCCGGCCTCGTTGCCGGTGCATTCGGTGCCGGAGCTGGTCAGCCTGCTCAAGGCGTCTCCCGGCAAGTACAACTTCGCCTCGCAGGGCTCCGGCACGCTGTCGCACCTGGAGTCGGAGCTGTTCAAGCTGCGTACCGGCGTCGACGTGGTGCACGTGCCCTACAAGGGCAGCTCGTTCGCGCTGCCGGACCTGATGGCTGGCCGGGCGAGCATGATGTTCGACAGCATTCCCTCGGCCCTGCCGCACGTGAAATCCGGCAAGCTGCGGCTGCTGGCGGTGGCGTCCGATCAGCGTCTGAGCTCCTTGCCCGATGCCCAGACGGTGAGCGAGGCCGGCATCCGCGATTTCCGCGCGGACAACCTGTTTGGCCTGGTCGCGCCCAAGGGCACGCCGCCCCAGGTGATCAAGCAACTCTCCTCCGCGATGAAGGAAGTGCTGGCCTCGCCGGAGCTGGGCGCGGCCATGGAAGCACAGGGCGTGCAGATCAGGTACACCGCGCCCGAGCCGTTCGGCCGCATGATCGGCGACGAGATGCGCGCGTGGGAGAAGGTGGCGCGCGCGGCTAACGTCAAGATCGAGTAGGAAGCCGCGCAAGCGGTGCAGTGCATGATTTAAGTTGCATCGAAGAACGCATCCGGCCGGGCTTTGCCGCGCAAGCCGCAGGCCGGATTTCCCAAACCACTAGCCACTAGCGCCAAGCCGATTTGCCATGACCAATTTCTGGAATTTCCCCTATCCCTCACAACGCGTGCCCGTGCTGGCCGACAACGTGGTGGCCACTTCGCAGCCGCTGGCGGCCGCCGCAGGACTGCGCATGCTGGCCCGTGGCGGCAATGCCGTGGACGCGGCGCTGGCTACGGCGATCGCGCTGACCGTGGTCGAGCCGTGCATGAACGGGATCGGCGGCGATGCTTTTGCACTGATCTGGGACGGCAAGGAACTGCACGGCCTGAACGCAAGCGGCCGGGCGCCGGCGGCGTGGACGCCGGAGTATTTCTCGCGCTACGACAGCATGCCGGTCAACGGCTGGGACACCGTGACCGTGCCTGGCGCCGTTTCCGGCTGGCGCGCCACGTGGGAGAAATTCGGCAGCCTGCCGTTCGCCGATTTGTTCGAGCCGGCGCTCGAATACGCGCGCAACGGCTACCTGGTCTCGCACACCGTGCACCGCCAATGGCAGGCACAGGTGCCGGTGCTGATCGACAAGCCGGGCTTTGCCGACGCCTTCGCGCCGAACGGGCGCGCGCCGCTGCCGGGCGAGCGCTTCATCTGCCCGGGCCAGGCGCAGACGCTGGCCCGCATCGCCGAGACCAAGGGCGACGACTTCTATCGCGGTGAGCTGGCTGGCCGCATTGCCGCGCATGCGCGCGCCACCGGCGGCCTGATCACCGAGGCCGACCTGGCCGCGCACCGCGCGGACTGGGTCGAGCCGATCAGCATGTCCTATCGCGACCTGGAGTTGTTCGAGATCGGCCCGAACGGGCAGGGCATTGGCGCGTTGATGGCGCTGGGCATGCTGGAGCATTTCGACGTGGCGGCCATGGGCGTGGACTCCGCCGCCGCCATCCACGTGCAGGTGGAAGCCATGAAACTGGCGTTTGCCGATCTGCACGAGTACGTGGGCGACCACACGGCCATGACCGAGGTGCGAGCCGCCCACCTGCTCGATCGCGGCTACCTGGCCAGCCGCGCCAAGGCCATCGACCCGGAGCGCGCGGCGGCAGCCGGCCCGGGCAAGCCCCACAGCGGCGGCACCGTGTACCTGACCACGGCGGACAAGAGCGGCATGATGGTGTCGTACATCCAGTCCAACTTCAAAGGCTTTGGCTCCGGCGTGGTCGTGCCCGGTACCGGCATTGCGCTGCATAACCGCGGCTGGGGCTTCAACCTCAAGCCGGGGCACCCCAACCAGGTGAGCCCGGGCAAGCGGCCGTTCCACACCATCATCCCGGGTTTCCTGATGCGCAAAGGCGCGCCGCTGGCGAGCTTCGGCGTGATGGGCGGCTCGATGCAGGCGCAGGGCCACCTGCAGATGGCCAGCCGGCTGGCGGATTTTGGCCAGAACCCGCAGGCCGCGTGCGATGCGCCGCGCTGGCGCGTGCTGGACGACAACGCCACCATCGCGGTGGAATGGAATTGCCCGGCCGCCACCGTGGAAGGCTTGCGCGCGCGCGGCCACAGGGTGGACGTGGCGCCGCAGGGCAACCTGGAGTTCGGCGGCGCGCAAATCGCCATGCGCCTGGAGGACGGCTATGCGGCGGCGTCGGACCACCGCAAGGACGGCTATCCGCTGGGGTTCTGAGGAGACTGGCTGCTTCGTCCGCCGCACCGGAGTGCTGGCGCGCCAGCGATGGCGCGTAAAAAAAACATGCCGGTGCGTGGTCCAGGGCACATTAAACGGCCACACCGCGGGCCTACACTGGCGCCATCCCTGCGAGGAAGGCCGCCATGAACAAGCTAAGGTCCAGCCGTCTGCTCGATCGCATCTCGCCGCCCGTGCTGGCCGACCTGCGCCGCATGCGAGCCGCCGCCGAGGCCGAGCGAGTCCTGGCCGCGCAGGCTGCGGCAGCTGGCGCGGGTGCCGGTGAATGCGCTAACAATCCGCTAAACGACGCCAACTACATCGAAATAGCGCGCTACGATCCAAGACGCGGCAGATTCGTGATGGAGCGCCGCCTCGCCAGCCAGCGCATCAAATAGGCGCTCGCCTGCCAATTATTTGAACGCGGCGCCGCGCGCTACAGGCCAGCGCAAGGCCCGGCGGCGCTGGCGGTGGCCTCTCACGGCACACCCCCCTCCAACCCCCTCCTTCGGCTGGCGGCCGCGCCCATGGCCGGAGTTGGTATAATCGCCCACTACCCCAAACATGCCGCCTGGTGCTGCGTGCCGGGCCGTGGCGACAAGCCAGGCCGAGGCAGCAAAGCAGCATGGCGGTCCAACGCGTGACGAGGAGTTACGTGGCCGGAACAGAAATCGCAGTGCAAACCGTCCCGCAAGCGGGCCATGCCGTATCGTCCGGCAGCTCGTTCCATACCGCCCTCAAGATCCTGCCCGCTGCGCAACGCGAGGCGATGTTCGAGATCTATGGCTTTTGCCGTGCGGTGGACGATATTGCCGATGGCGATGGCCCGCGCGCCACGCGCCTTGCCGGGCTCGACGCCTGGCGCGCCGATCTTGCCGCGTGCTATGCCGGCACGCCGCCGGTGGCCTTGCGCGGCCTGACCGCCCAGATACAGCGCTTCGGATTGCTGCAGGAGGATTTCCTCGCCGTCATCGATGGCATGGCCATGGACGTGCATGCCGATATCCGCGCGCCGGACAACGCCACGCTGGATCTTTATTGCGACCGCGTGGCCAGTGCGGTAGGGCGCCTTGCCGTGCGCGTGTTCGGCATGGAGCTTGATGCAGGCGTAGCGCTGGCGCATCACCTCGGCCGCGCGTTGCAACTGACCAATATCCTGCGCGATATCGACGAAGACGCGGATCTGGGCCGTGTGTACCTGCCGGCCGAAGCGCTGCTGGGCGCGGGCGTGCCGATCGGCACGCCGCATGCCATCGTCGGACATCCCGCTGTCGGCCGCGCCTGCCTGGAAGTCGCGCAGCAGGCGCAGGCGTACTATGACCAGGCTTTCGCCATCATGAACGCGGCGCCGCGCCGCACGGTCCGTTCGCCGCGCATCATGGGCGAGGTCTACCACGTGATCCTGCAGGGTTTGCTGGCCCGCGGCTGGACCAATCCGCGGGCGCGGGTTCGGGTGCCGCGCGCGCGATTGCTATGGATTTTGCTGCGGCATGGCCTCGTCTGAGGTGATCCCGCCGATTGACTGCCGCATATGGCCACTGACGGCTGCGTGCGGCATTGCCGTAAATGCGTTGTTGAAGAGAGGACGTCGAGACCGATGAGCCAAGTTGCACTATCCCCCAATTCGGTTGAGCCAGCGCCTGGCGCGCCGGCGCAGAACGAGCTGGAAGGCACGCTCGACCGCGCGCTAGACGCCTTGCTGGCGGCCCAGCGGCCGGACGGCCACTGGGTGTTCGAGCTCGAGGCCGACGCCACGATCCCGTCGGAATATGTACTGCTGGTGCACTATCTGGGCGAGACCCCGGATACCGTGCTGGAAGCGCGTATCGCGCGCTATCTGCGCCGCATCCAGAATGCCGATGGCGGCTGGCCGCTGTTCCACCAGGGCCGCTCGGACATCAGCGCCAGCGTGAAGGCGTATTTCGCGCTCAAGATGATTGGCGACGACACCGAGTCGGAGCCAATGCGCCGCGCCCGCGCCGCCATCCATGCGATGGGTGGCGCCGAGGCCAGCAATGTCTTTACCCGCACGCTGCTCGCGCTGTACGGCGTGATGCCGTGGCAGGCGGTGCCGATGATGCCGGTCGAGATCATGCTGCTGCCGCTGTGGTTCCCGTTCCACCTGTCCAAGGTCGCGTACTGGGCCCGCACGGTGATCGTGCCGCTGCTGGTGCTCAACAGCCTGCGTCCCCAGGCCAGGAACCCGCGTGGCGTGGGCATCGACGAACTGTTCATCCGTCCTTGCCAGGCGGCCCGGCTGGCCCCGCGCGCGCCGCATCAGAAGCGCGTGTGGTTCAGCTTGTTCCGTGCGCTGGACGCCGGCTTGCGCGTGGCGGAGCCGTTGTTCCCCCGCAGCCTGCGCGCGCGCGCCATCGCCCGCGCCGAGAAGTTCGTGCGCGAACGCCTGAACGGCGAGGATGGCCTGGGTGCGATCTTCCCGGCCATGGCGAATGCCGTGATGATGTTCGACGTGCTCGGCGTGCCGCGCACCGATCCCGATGTCGTGGTGGCCCGTGCCTCCATCGAGAAGCTGCTGGTGGTGCATGGCGACGAAGCCTATTGCCAGCCGTGCCTGTCGCCGGTATGGGACACCTCGCTGGCCAGCCACGCCTTGCTGGAAGTGGGCGGCCCGCGCGCCGAGGCGGCCGTCGAGCGCGGCTTGCAATGGCTGCGCCCGCTGCAGGTGCTGGACGTGCGCGGCGACTGGATCGTGCGGCGCCCCGACGTGCGTCCCGGCGGCTGGGCTTTCCAGTACGCCAACCCGCATTATCCGGACGTGGACGACACCGCCGTGGTGGCGATGGCCATGGACCGCGCGGCGCGCGCCGGCGCAGCCGCGCCGGCCGTTGCCCCGGCCAGCCATCGTTCTCGCTACGACGAGGCCGTCAGCCGTGCCCGCGAGTGGGTGGCGGGCATGCAGAGCGGCAACGGCGGCTGGGGCGCCTTCGAGCCCGAGAACACGCATGAATACCTGAACAATATCCCGTTCGCGGACCACGGCGCCTTGCTTGATCCGCCCACCGCCGACGTCTCGGCGCGCTGCCTGTCGATGCTGGCGCAACTGGGCGAGACCGCTGCCAGCAGCGAAGCCTTCCGGCGCGCCCAGCGCTACCTGCTCGACGAGCAGATGGCCGACGGCAGCTGGTATGGCCGCTGGGGCACGAACTATGTCTACGGCACGTGGAGTGCGCTGTGCGCGCTGAACGCCGCCGGCATGGCGCCCGAAGCGCCGGAAATGCGCCGCGCCGCCGACTGGCTGATCTCGATCCAGAACGCCGACGGCGGCTGGGGCGAGGACGGCAGCAGCTACCGCCTCGACTACCAGGGCTACGAGATCGCGCCGAGCGTGCCGTCGCAGACCGCCTGGGCGGTGCTGGGCCTGATGGCCGCGGGCCAGGTCGATCATCCGGCCGTGGCGCGTGGGGTCGACTACCTGATGCGCATGCAGCAGGCCGACGGCCTGTGGAGCGAGGCGCGCTTCACCGCGGTGGGCTTCCCCCGCGTGTTCTACCTGCGCTACCACGGTTACGCGCGTTTCTTCCCGCTGTGGGCGCTGGCGCGCTACCGCAACCTGCGCCGCGACGGCACGCGGGCCGTCGCGTGGGGGATGTGACCGCGCCAGGCTTGTGGGCGCCGCAGCCAACCTTGCCGCAACGCCGTGCCGGTCCCACGCTCGTGGTCACCGGCATGCGCTTCGAGGCCGGCATCGCGGCCGGGCCCGGTGTGGAAACCCTGCACGGCCTGCGCGCCGAAGCCTTGGCGCAAGGCCTGCGGCAACGCCTGGCGCATCCCTGCGCCGGCGTGATCAGCTTTGGCGTGGCCGGCGGGCTGGATCCGGCGCTGTTGCCCGGCCGGGTGATCGTCGCCTCTGCAATCCATGATGGGAATCTATTGCGGCCCGTTGACGCAAGCTGGTCGCGCTTGCTTTCACTTGCCTTGCCCGAGGCTATCTCCGGTGCGCTTGCCGGCGCTGACGAGGCCGTGACCTCGGTGGCGGCCAAGACGGCATTGCACGCGGCCACCGGTGCGCTGGCGGTCGACATGGAGTCGCATATCGCGGCGCGTGTCGCTCAGGAATTCGGGTTGCCGTTTGCCGCCTGCCGGGTGGTGATCGATCCCGCGCAGCGGGACGTGCCGCCCGCGGCGGTGGCCGGGATGGGTCCCGATGGCAGCACCGATATCCGGGCGTTGCTCAAGGCGCTGCTGGCGGGGCCGGGACAGGTGCCGGACCTGATCCGCCTGGGCAGGGATGCGAGGCTGGCCAAGCTTGCGCTGCAGGCCGCCCGGAGCAGGGTCGGGATGGGGTTTGGCTTAGGCTAATTAACCTAAAGGCCCGGCCGGCCTGAAGCCTGTCTGGTGCTGCATCCGCAAGCATCCGGCTTGCAGCACAGCACCAGGGTGAAGCCAGGCTCAGGGCTTCTTCGCTTCGCCTTCCGGCTTCTTGTCTTGCGCGCCAGCTGGCGCGGGGGTGGCCGCAGGCGCTCCGGGCGCTCCGGGCGCCCCAGGCGCAGGCGCAGGCGCCGCGCCTTGCGCAGGCGCATCGCTATCCTCATAATCCGGCAGCTTCCCTCCGCCACCCTGGATCAGGTACTGCCTGCGCTGGCGGTACGCATCCCGCACAAAGCTGTACTTATCCAGCGCCGCCAGCGACAGCAGGTCGGTCGCGCCAAGCGCGTTGGTCCGCGCGTCCAGGAAGCCCAGGCCCCACAGGCCCCACTTCACGCCTTCATCGTTGACCCACGTGGTCGGCGAGAGCTGGAAATTCACATACAGCCCAACCCCGTCACGGACCGAGCTGGGGCCGAACAGCGGCAGGACCAGGTACGGGCCGGCCGGCACGCCCCACACGCCGAGCGTCAGCCCGAAGTCCTGGGAGTGCTTGCCGATGCCGGCGGGCGTGGCGATATCGATCAGGCCGCCGATGCCCAGCACGGAGTTGACCGCCACCCGCATGAAGCTTTCAGCCGCATCCACGCCCTTGCCTTGCAGCAGGTTGTTGACCGTATTGCCGACGTCGGCGAGGTTCGAATAGAAATTGGTGACCGCGGTGCGCACCGGTTGCGGCGTGACGGCGCGGTAGCCCTTGGCCAGCGGCGTCGCCACGTACTCGTCAGCCTTGTCGTTGACCTTGAAGACGACGCGGTTGAGGGGCTCCAGGGGGTCGTCCGGGCTGGCTTGCGGGCCACTGGCGCAGGCTGTGACCAACAGCGAGAACGAGAGCGCCGGCAGGAGGCGGGAGAGGCGAGAGTCGGGGCGAGTCATTGTTTTATGGAGGCGAGAGATCTATGGAGGCGAGAGATCAATGGGCCGGACCGGTGGCGGGGGCCGACCGCTCGCGCGGCCGCCCCATCAGGATCGGCTGAAAGAATACGGCACCGACCAGCGTGCATGCTAGCGCGAGTGCCAGCAACTTGCCCATGCTGGCGGTGCCCGGATGCTGGGACAGCCACAGGCTGCCGAAGGCGGTGGCGGTGGTGGCGGCGCTGAACAGCACGGCGTGCGTCAGCGGGGATTGCAGCAGCTGGGTCTTGCCCTCGCGCCACGCAATCACATAGTAGATCTTGAAGGCCACTCCGATGCCAAACAGCAGCGGCAGCGCGATCACGTTGGCGAAATTGAGCGGAATGCCGAACACCACGCACAGCTCCAGCGTCACCAGCGCGGACACCAGCAGCGGCACCAGCGTGCGCAGCACATCGCCCACGCGGCGCAGCGTGATCCACAGCAGCAGCGTGATCGACAGCACGGCCCATGCGCCGGCCTGGGCAAAGGCCGTCAAGATGGTGTCGGCGGAGCCGCGGATCGAGATCGGGCCGCCCACCGCGCTGGGCTCGACGCGCTGCACGGCGTCGATAAAGCGCGTGAGCGCGGCGTCGCGCGCATCGCTGTCGCTGGTGCTGGCGGCGTCTCCCGGCTTGGCCGCGGCGGGAAGCTTGGGGCTCACGCTGACGAGAGCCTGGCCATCCGGGGCGACCCAGTCGCGCACCAGTGCCGGCGGCAGGGTCTCGCGGGTGATCGGCTGCGGCGACAGCGCGCGCTGCAGGCGCGCCAGCGCCAGGCGCAGCGGCTGGGCGATGGCTTGCTCGGCGCGCTCGCGGGTGGCCGCATCCGCTGCGGCAAGCTTGCGCAGCGAGGCCGCCAAGCGGGCCGCTTCGGCTGCGCCCGGGCCAGGGTGCTCGTCCGCGGCCAGCGCGAGCTGGCGTGCCGTGTTCTTGAGCGAATTGACGAGCCTGGCGTCGTTGGCAGGCGTGGCCGTTGCCTGCGTCAGCACCGGCATCAGGCTGGCCGAGGCGGCCGCGATCAAGGCGAGCCGCGCCGGCTGGTCGTCGGGGATGAAGGTCTGCAGCGTGACGGCGCGCGAGACTTCCGGCAATGCTGCCAGGCGGGCGGCGGCGGCCTGCGCGGCCGCCAGCGAGGGCGCCAGCACGCTGACGTTGTCGGTGCCGGCCTGGGGCGCGTCCTTGAGCGAGAGCAGGGTGGCCATCGACTCGGAATGCGGATCCTTGAGGTGCAGCGGATCGAAGTCGAAGCGCATGTGCATCAGCAGCGGCGACCCCGCCAGGATCAGGGCGCCGGTTGCCAGCAGCACGGCCTTGCGTTTGCGCTCGAAGAACTCGTCGGCGGGCGCCAGCCATTTGAAGCCAGGCACTTCGACCCGTCCCGCTTCATCCTTCGGGCGGAACACGGTGATCAGCGCCGGCAACAGCGTGATGGTGGTGAGGAAGGCCACCAGCATGCCCACGCCGGCGATCTTGCCCAGCTCGGCCACGCCGCGATAGTTGGTGGGCAGGAAGCAGAAGAAGGCCGCCGCGGTGGCGGCCGCGGCCAGCGCCAGTGGCACGCCCACCGCCCGCGCCGTGCTGGCCAGCGCGTCCGGGATTTCGGTGTGCACATGGCGCTCGGCGCGGTAGCGCACGCCAAACTGGATGCCGAAATCCACGCCCAGGCCGACAAACAGCACGGCAAAGGCCACGGAGATCATGTTGAGCGCGCCCACCATGGCCAGCCCGAGGGCGGCGGTGATGGCCAGGCCGACGGCCAGGCTCGCCAGCACGGCCAGGATCAGGCGCTTGGAGCGCAACGCCAGCCACAGGATCAGGATCACCACCAGCACGGTCAGCGCGCCATTGAAGGCGGCGCCTTCCTTGACCGAGGCGAACTCGTCGTCGGCCAGCGCCTGCGAGCCGGTCAGGCGTACCTGGGCGCCGTAGCGCTGTGCCAGGCCCAGCTTGGTGGCCGTGGCGCGGATGGCATCGGCGGCATCCGCGCCGGCCTGCAAGCCGGCGTAGTCCAGCACGGGGCTGAGCGCGACGAACGCCGTGGCGGGGCGGCCCGGGGCCGGTTCCAGGCTGGAATCGACCAGCCCGGTCCAGGACAGGGCGCCCGGCTTGCCAGCCAGCACCTGGTCGACCGTATCCGCGCTCTTGCCGAGCAGCTTGGCCATGTCACCCAGCTTGACCTGCCCCAGTTGCAGCGGCAGCGACAGCGTGGTCGACAACGTGTCGGCCAGGCCGCGCAGGGTCGGGTCGTGCGCCAGCGCGTTGAGCAGAGGCCGCGCCTGCGTCAGCTGCGACGTAACGTCGCGCAGCTTGGGCGTATCGACGAAGAGCAGGCCGTTGCGTTCGAAGAACTCGCCGCCGCCGGGCTGGCTGACGGCGCGAAAGCGCTCGCCTTGCTTGGCGAGCGCGTCGGCCAGCGCATTGGCGGCGGCGTCCGCCAGCTCGGGCGCCGGCGCCTGCACCACCGCCAGGATCATCTGGTCGCGCTGGGGGAACGCGGCGCTCACGGCGGCATCGCGGCGCGCCCAGGGCTGGTCCGACTCGAGCAGGCGGCTGATATCGGTATTGATGGCGAAATGACCGGCCACATAGATGCCGCTGACGATGGTCAGCAGCAGCGCCAGCGCGATCACGGGCCACGCGCGGCGGGTGGAAAACTGGACAATGCGGATGACCAACGACGTCAACATGGGCGATATAGGAAGCAGTAACGGTGTGGTGCGCAACAACGCGCGTAGTCAAAGGCGCAAAGCAGGACGCAAAGTGGCAGCCGCGAGTATAACGGGCCGGCGCGGGTGGGGCTCGCCCGGAGTGAGCGCGCCGGTACGCTATACTGCCCCGGCACGTGCGCGCGGGCCGGGCTGCAGCCTTGCAGCAACGCGGCGCGGCGCGTTTCCTGTTTGATTTTCTTGGCAAGTCTGCCGGGCGTTTCCGGCGGCGAACCGACTGGCATTCTCAGGTCCAAATTCGCATGAAGAAACACGGTATTGCTTTGCAGGTCCTCGTTCCCCTTGTTCCGTTCGCCGCAGTGGCCGTGGTTTGCCCCGCGCAAGCCCAGACGGTCGACAGGTCCTCGCCGGACCGCATGGTACGTGCGGCGGTCGAGGGTGTGATTGGCACCATCAAGTCCAGCCCCGACACCCGCAACGGCGATCTCGCCAAGATTACCGCGGTCGTGCAGCACCAGTTCCTGCCGTACGCCGATTTTGAGCGCACCACCCGGCTGGCCGTCGGCAGCGCCTGGCGCAATGCCACGCCCGAGCAGCAAAAGCAGCTCTACGAGCAGTTCCAGACCTTGCTGGTGCGCAGCTACGCGGTGTCGCTGTCGCAACTGCGCGAGCAGAACGTGAAATTCAGCTACAAGCCCACGCTGGCCGCCAGCGGCGCCACGGATGTCGTGGTGGAGACGCGCGTGCTGAACAACGGCGACGAAATGCAGATCGATTATCGCCTGCAGCGCAGCGGCAACGGCTGGAAGATCTACGACATCAACATGATGGGCGCTTGGCTGATCGAGGTGTACCGCCGCCAGTTCGCCGATATCGTCGCGCGCAACGGCATCGACGGCCTGCTCAAGTACCTGGCCAACCATAACGCACGCCAGACCGCCGACGCCTGAGCCTGCGCGCCTGGCCTGGGCCAGCGCCAGCGACGGCATAAGACACAAAAGGCTCGCTCCCGGGTACGCGTGGTACCCGGGAGCGAGCCTTTATGCATCCCGCCGTGCTTTCTTGCTTAGTGCGCGGCGGCGGCTTTGCGTGCCGCGGCGTCGTTGGCTGCCTTGGAAGGCTTCGAGCGGCCAATCTCTTCGAGCTTGATCTCGACGTGCTTCGAGAACACGTACTCGGCCGGGCGCTGCTTGGTCAGGTCGATGTCCGCTGCCATCGGGCCCGAGGTGCGCACGCCGCGCAGGCTCACACCCAGCGCCTTGAGCGGATGGGCGATGGTGTCGGCTACCGCCGTTGCCTCGAAGCCGCTATGGACCATGCAGTCGGCGCACTTCTCGTAGTTGCCCACGCCGTAGGCGTCCCAGTCGGTGCCTTCCATCAGTTCCTTGAAGGTGTCGACATAGCCTTCGCCGAGCAGGTAGCACGGACGCTGCCAGCCGAACACGGTGCGCGCCGGGTTGCCCCAGGGCGTGCACTTGTAGGTCTGGTTGCCGGCCAGGAAGTCCAGGAACAGCGTGGACTGGCTGAACGCCCAGTTCTTGCCGGCGCGCCCGCGCTCCAGGATGTCGCGGAACAGCTGGCGGGTCTTGCCGCGGTTCAGGAAGTGCTGCTGGTCGGGCGCGCGCTCGTAGGCGTAGCCCGGCGAGACGGTGATGCCGTCCACGCCCATGGCCTTCACGGAGTCGAAGAAGCGGGCCACTTTTTCCGGCTCGGCGTCGTTGAACAGCGTGCAGTTGATGTTGACGCGGAAGCCGCGCTTCTTGGCCGCGGCGATGGCCTCGACGCACCGGTCGTACACGCCTTCCTGGCTCACCGAGCGGTCATGCATCTCGCGGTCGCCGTCCAGGTGCACCGACCAGACGAAGTACGGGCTCGGCTCGTACTGGTCCAGTTTCTTTTCCATCAGCAGAGCATTGGTGCACAGGTACACAAACTTGCGGCGCGCAATGATGCCCTTGACGATGGTGGGCATGTCCTTGTGCAGCAGCGGCTCGCCACCGGCAATGGACACCACCGGCGCGCCGCATTCGTCGACCGCGCCCAGGCACTGCTCGATCGACAGGCGCTGGTTCAGGATGGGGTCCGGATAGTCGATCTTGCCGCAGCCGTTACAGGCCAGGTTGCAGCGGAACAGCGGCTCGAGCATCAGCGCGAGCGGATAGCGCTTGTTGCCCGAGAGATGCTGCTTGACGACATAGGCGCCCACGCGGGCAACCTGCAGAAAGGGAATGGCCAAAATGTACTTCCTTGTTATAGGGGCGGCCGGGCGTTAGCCAGCGGCGGTTTGCGGGTCCGGCTGCGGCGCGGCTTCGGCGGTGGCCGTGCCGGCTGCCTGCTTGCGCGGCGACGGATCGGCCAGCTCGGCTGGCAAACGGAATTCGGCGTGTTCCTCGCGGCCATCCATGACCGACACGTCCACCGGCCCGAGCTGGCGCAACGTGGCGATCACGTCCTTGACCATTTCCTCGGGGGCGGAAGCGCCGGCCGTGATCCCCACGATTTCGACGCCGCGCACCCACTCGGGGTTCAGTTCGCTGCCATCGGCAATCAAATAGCTGGGCACACCGCTCTCCGTGCCGATTTCGCGCAGGCGGTTGGAGTTGGAACTATTGGTGGCGCCGATCACAAGGATCACTTCCACCTGCTTGGAGAGCTCGCGCACGGCGGTTTGGCGGTTTTGCGTGGCGTAGCAGATATCACGCGTATCCGGCCCGACCAAATTGGCGAAACGCCGGCTCAGGGCGGCAATTATATTACGTGTGTCGTCCACGCTGAGCGTGGTCTGGGTCACGTAGGCAACCGGGGTGTCGGTAGGCAGGTCGAGCAGCGCGACTTCCGCTTCGCTCTGCACCAGGATCACCTTGCCCGGGATCTGCCCCATCGTGCCCTCGACCTCCGGATGGCCGGCATGGCCGATCAGGATCACGGTGCGGCCGCTGGCGGCGTACTGGCGGCCCTGGGTGTGGACCTTGATCACCAGCGGGCAGGTCGCGTCGATCGAGTGCAACTGGCGGGTCCTGGCATCATTCTCGACATCCTTGGAGACGCCATGCGCGCTGAAGATGGTGACGGCGCCGGTCGGCACTTCGTCCAGTTCTTCCACAAATTGCGCACCCTTGCGTCTCAACCCTTCGACCACGTGCTTGTTGTGCACGATTTCGTGTCGCACGAACACCGGGGCTCCGTGTTTGACGAGGGCGCGGTCTACAATCTCGATCGCGCGCACGACGCCAGCACAAAAACCACGGGGTTGAGCAAGAATCACCTGCATAAAGATAGGCCCCCCGACCCTGTCAACGGGTTCAGCATGAGTTGATATTCCGGAATCACTTTCCCGTCATACGATGGTTACTATATACCCGTGCCGCAACCTTTGCCTGGCACCTGGCGACAGCCAGCAACACTTTGAGGGTTTTTCCGGTGGGTGATATGAGTTCAGGGGACTACGTCCTGGTTACGGGCGCATCCGGCTTTCTCGGCTCGGCAGTAGCGCGGCAGGCACTGGCGCGCGGTTTTCGGGTGCGGGCGATGGTACGCGCCGGCAGCCCGCTCCGCAACCTGGAGGGGCTGCCCGTGGAGATCAAAGAGGGCGACATGCGCGACGCGCGCGCCATGCAAAGCGCGCTGCAAGGCGTGCGCTATCTCTTCCACGTGGCGGCGGATTACCGGCTGTGGGCGCCGGATCCCGAGGAAATCGTGCGCACCAATGTGGCCGGCACCGAGACGGTGATGGGCGCGGCACTCAGCTGCGGCGTCGAGCGCATCGTCTACACCAGCAGCGTGGCGACCTTGCGCGTGGCGGGCGCCACCGCGCCGGTGACGGAGGAGGCTGCCATGGGCGGCCATGAGGCCATAGGCGCCTACAAGCGCAGCAAGGTGCTGGCCGAGCGCGTGGTGGAGCACATGGTGGCCCGCGACGGGCTTCCGGCCGTGATCGTCAATCCTTCCACGCCGATCGGCCCGCGCGACGTGCGGCCCACGCCCACCGGGCGCATCATCGTCGAGGCCGCCAGCGGCAAGATTCCCGCCTTTGTCGATACCGGCCTCAACCTGGTGCATGTGGACGACGTGGCCGAAGGCCATATGCTGGCGCTCGAGCGCGGCGTGACCGGCGAACGCTACATCCTCGGCGGGCAGGATGTGGGCTTGCAGCAGATGCTGGCCGATATTGCCGCCATGACGGGGCGGCGCGCCCCCACTATCCGCTTGCCGCGCTGGCCGCTTTACCCGCTCGCTTACGCGGCGGAGGCGGTGGCGCGCATGACCGGGAAGGAGCCGTTCCTGACGGCGGATGGCCTGTCGATGTCGAAATACCGGATGTTCTTCAGCTCGGAGAAGGCCCGCCTGGCGCTTGGCTACCAAGCGCGGCCTTACCAGCAAGGGCTGAGCGAGGCACTCGACTGGTTCCGCAGCGCCGGCTACCTGCGCTGAGCGCCGGGCGTTGGCAGCCATGATCAGCCCCGCTGGGGCGCCTGCGCGCGTCCCTTCCACTGGCCGCCTTTGCGCAGCCAGTAGCGGCGCGCGGAGTCGACCGTGGCGCCGAGATAGAACAACGCCGTCACCGGCAGCAGCGGCGCCAGCCAGAGCGGCTGGCGGTACTCGCGCAGCATGGGCACGTAGGCCAGCGCCATGGCCAGCCAGGCGGCCCATGCCGGCCACAGCCGCAGGCCGCCGCCGAGCGCCAGCAGGGGCGGCGCCAGGTACGTGAGGACCATGCCCGCCACCGCGCCGGCCAGCAGCAGCGGCGAATAATGCAATTGGGTGTAGGCGCTGCGGGCAATCATGTCCCACAGGCTGCGCCAGTCATCGTAGGGGCGCACGGAGAGGCTGTCGTCGGCCAGGTCGAGGCGGATCGAGCCGCCTTGCTTGATGCAGGCGGCCAGGCTGCAGTCATCGATCAGCTCGCCCCGGATCGCAGCAAATCCACCAATACGCGCCAGTGCGGTACGGCGTGCCAGCATGCAGCCCCCGGCGGCCGCCGCCACGCCGCTGCGCGGATTGTTCACCCGCGCAAACGGGTAGAGCTTGGCAAAGAAGAACACAAAGGCCGGGACGATCAGGCGCTCCCACCACGATGCGCAGCGCAGCCGCACCATCAATGACACCAGGTCCCGCTGTTCCTGCTCGGCGCGCGCTACCAACTGGGCCAGCACGCCATTGCCGTGGTGGATGTCGGCATCCGTGAGCCACACCCAGCTGGCGCCAGGCGCTGCCTTGTCGGCGGCTTCCAGGCCTTCCGACTGCGCCCAGACCTTGCCGCTCCAGCCTGCCGGCAAGTCGCGCGCCGTGATCACGGTGAGCGCATCCGCCTTGCCCAGCGCCGCCGCGGCGCTGCGCGCCATGTCGGCGGTGCCGTCGGTGCTGTGGTCGTCCACCACCACCAGCCGCAGCGCCGCCGGATAAGCCTGGCCCAGCACGCTGGCCACGGCGCCGCCGATCACGTCCGCCTCATTGCGGGCCGGGATGATGGCAACCACCTCCGGCCATTGCGCCGGAGCGGGCGCGGGGCCGGGCTTGCGCACCCGCCAGAAGCCGGCACGGCCGGCCAGCAGCACGCACCAGATGGCGAGCGAGATCAGGGACAACACAAACATCTCAAAAAACTCCAGGACAGGATGGGTAGGGCAGCGACGGCATCATCGCAACAGTCGCCGGGCAAGGCGGGCCAGCTTGGGCACGGTTTCGGGGCGCAGCAGGCGCGGATCGTAGCCGGCCATGCGGCGCTCGTTCTCCGCCAGGCAAAGCTCGATCATCGCCCGCGGAGACAGGGCTTCGGCGACCGAGGACGTGCTGTTGATGGAGAAATTGGCGTCCTTGGCCACGCCGTCGGCATCGATGCCGCGTGCAATGCCAACGCGCTCCCAGATCAGGAAGGCCCACACCCGCATCACCTTGAGTGTGTATAGCGGACGCTTCCACCAGGGCAGGTTGCGGCGATACCAGGCCGCCCAGTTGACGAAGAACAGGATGTGGCGGCCTTCCTCCTGGATGACCGGCTCGAAGGTTTCCACCAGTTCAGCGGGGAAGAAGCCCGAGCGCTTGGCCGCGGCAAACAGGCCAAAGGCAAAAAAACTATCGATGCACTCGCTGTAGCCGGTGACCAGCCAGCCCCACTCCACGTCAGCGGTCGGGCGGTACTCGGGTTCGGGCGCCAGGGCGACGCCGTAGGCTTCCACCAGTTTCGACAGCACCACCTTGTGGCGCGCCTCCTCGCCACCATCCATCTCCAGCGCACTGCGCAGCAGGGGATCGGTCATGGTATCGGCAAAGGCCTGCACTCGCACGGAGGCACGGCCTTCGGTCTGTACCGCGATATCCCAGATCGGCAGCGAGGTCACCCGGTGCAGGGCATCCGGGTCAAGCCTGGGCCAGTCGATGACAGCGGGTTTGTAGGGGTTGTGGGTCTGCAGCAGCATATTGCAGAACATGCGCAAATGCTGCGGCGAGCCGATGCGGACCGGCCCGGGCCCGGGGTCGGTCCAGTTGCGCATGGCATGGTCGGCCTGGTCGATCTCGGCCTTTGCGAGGGCCGCGACCACGGCGGCGGCCTTGGCCTCGGTGCTCGGCTCGCTGGTTCTGCTGGGTGTGGCAAGCGCGTCTGACATCCTGCTCCCCTGGCGGTTGATGGTCCGGGGGTAATTCTAGCGTGGCCGGCGCGCATGCGCGTGCCGGACAAGTGTCCCGGCACGCGCAGGGTACTGCATGGAAAGGCAAGGCAGGCCGGGACTTAGCCCTGGTACTGCACCGGCGAGCGGGACTGCATGCCCAGCTTGTAATACAGCACCGTCAGCAGGATCAGCCAGGCCGGGCCCACATACAGCGCGATGCGCGTATCCGGGAAGTACGCCATCAGCGCGACCACCAGGCCCAGGAAGGCCAGCGCTACCCACGAGCCATAAGGCCAGAAAGGCATGCGAAAGGCCAGCTTGCTGCGCTGGGCCGGGGACAGGCCGCGGCGGAAGTTCATCTGCGTGACCAGGATCACGGCCCACGTCCAGACCGCGCCGAAGGTGGAGATCGAGGTCACCCACACGAACACCTTCTCGGGCACCAGGTAGTTGAGCAACACGCCGCACAGCAGCGCCGCGATCGAGACCAGCAGGGCCCGGCGCGGCACGCCATTGCGGTCCACCACGGCAAAGGCGCGCGGCGCCTGGCCTTGCTGGGCCAGGTTGTAGAGCATGCGGCCCGTGCTGAAGATGCCGCCGTTGCACGACGACAGCGCGGCGGTCAGCACCACGAAGTTGATGATGCCGGCGGCGGTCTTGATGCCCAGGCGCTCAAAGGTCATGACGAAGGGGCTCCCCTGGGTGCCAATCTCGTTCCAGGGGTAGATGGCGAGGATCACGAACAGCGCGCCCACATAGAAGATCAGGATGCGCCAGAACACCGAGTTGATGGCGCCGGGGATCGATTTCTGCGGGTTCTTGGCTTCGCCGGCGGTCAGGCCGATCATCTCCACGCCGAGGTAGGCGAACATCACCATCTGCAGCGACATCAGCACGCCGGAAGCGCCGTTGGGCATGAAGCCGCCGTGCTGCCACAGGTTGGAAATGCCGACAGCCACGCCGCCGTTGCCGAAGCCGGCCACGATCATGCCGGTGCCGCCCACCAGCATCAGCACGATGGTGACGACCTTGATCATGGCGAACCAGAACTCGAATTCGCCATAGGCCTTGACCGTCATCAGGTTGATCGAGCCCATCGCCGCCAGCGCCGCAAGCGCCCAGATCCAGCGCGGCACGTCCGGGAACCAGATGCCCATGTAGATGGCAACGGCGGTGATTTCGGCGATGCAGGTCACCAGCCACAGGAACCAGTAGTTCCAGCCGGTCAGGTAGCCGGCGAGCGGCCCCATGTAGTCCTGCGCGTAGCGGCAAAACGAGCCTGCCACCGGGTTGTGCACGGCCATTTCGCCGAGCGCGCGCATGATCAGGAAGATCATGGCGCCGCCGATGATGTAGGCCAGCATGATGGCCGGGCCTGCCATCTTGATGGCGGTGGCCGAGCCCAGGAACAGGCCCACGCCAATGGCCGAGCCCAGCGCCATCAGCCGGATCTGGCGCTCACCCAGGCCGCGGTGCAACGCTTCCGCGTTTTCTTTCATCTTCTTGTCTCCGATCGGTAATTGTCCGGAAGCGCCCCTTTTGGGGGCGGCCCGGGTGCTCTTCCTGCTTCCGTGGCCACGCCGCGCAGATGATGCGCGACGAAGGCCGGTGCCGCAGGTTTGCAGGGAATGCCGGATGGGCATGTTCTACTGAAAATCTGGCTGCCAGCGCAATTGCGTGCCTTTAAATACAAAGGCAGGAAATCAGGCAGGCAGCCAGGTGCGGCATCATTGAACGGAAGTGGCGTGCAGGTTAAAGACAATCGATCAGCATTTGTTTGCGAAATATCGACATCTGGCAGTAATAGTTACTGCCAGGTTCCCGCGGCGATCGCCGCTGCGCGCTAGCGTCGGCGCGATGCCGGCAAGGCGATGTCCGCCAGCCCGAGGCCAGCACGCCACGCGCCCGGCGGCATGCCGAAGCGCTGGGTGAAGCTGCGCGTAAAGGTGGTCTGGTCGGGAAAGCCGAGCGCCAGCGAGATATCCGCCAGCGGCTGGGCCCGGTCCGCCAGCAGGCGCGCGGCCTGGTCCAGCCGCAGGCGCGTCTGGTAACGATGCGGCGTATCGCCAAAGGCGTCGCAGAACAGGGTGTGGAAGCGCCGCACGCTCCAGCCGAACTGTGCCGCGAGCTGGTCGGCCCGCAGCGGCGCGTCCAGGTGCTGGCGCAGGTAGGCGTCTATTTCCGCCAGCGGAAAACGCGCTGGCTGGGCGCGGCCGCCCACGCCCAGCGCCTGCGCCAGGTCGGCGGCAAGGGTAGCGGCCAGTTGCCAGTGATGTTGCCGGGAGCTGGCTCCCTGAGGCAGCGCAGCCAGGCGCCGCACGCGCTCACCCCAGCCGCCGGTGATTGCAAACGCCGTGGGCCGGTCGATCAGCGCGGCCGGCAACGCGAGCGAGCCCGGCGGCATGTCCAGTACCAGTTGCCGGTTGTCGGCCAGCCCCTGGAAGTCGTGACGCTCACCGGCGGGCACGATCAGCCCGCAGCAGGGATCGAGCCGGTGCAGGTGGCCGCCGATTTCCAGCTCGCAGGCACCATCCAGGCCGAACAGGACCTGATGATAGTCATGGCGATGCCACTCCCGCTCCGGCTGGTAGACGCGGGTCTCCACCAGCGGAGCCGGCCGGCTCGCCTGCGCTACCGCAACGGAATCGTCATCGCGCAGTGGCATGGCTGGTTCTTCGAGGGACTCCGGCACCCTGGCCGGTCTGGCACAGCCAGACCCCAACGCCGGCAACGAGCAGGCCCAGCAGCTGAAGGGCCCCGAGCTTGTCGCCAAACAACAGCCAGGCCTGCAGCGCCGCCAGCGGCGGCGCCAGGAACATCAGCGACGCGGCGGTAGCAGCCTGCCCGCGCCGGACGATGCGCACCAGCAGATAGGTGCCCAGGCCCGACAGCACCAGCGTGGCCCAGGCCAGCGCCGCCCATAGCGCCACGCCCGGCTGCCAGTGCGACTCGCCCAGCATCCATGCCAGCGCGCCGGCTACCAGGGCGCCGCCCACGTTCTGCCAGGCCATGCTGGTGCGCAGGTCGGCAGCGGCAATCGAGGTTTTCTGCAGGATCGTGCCCATGGTGATGGAGAGGATGGAAATGATCGCCACCAGCACCACCCATGGCGAAACGGGGCTGGGCGCGCTGGCCAGGGTGGCGGGTGCCACCACCAATACTACGCCCAGGGAGCCCAGCGCAAGCCCGCCCCAGCCCTGCCGGGAAGGGAACTCTCCCAGCAGCGGGATCGCCAGCAGCGCGGTCAGCACCGGTTGCAAGGCACCGAGCAAGGCCATGGCCGACGGCGCCAGGCCATGTGCAATCGCCCAGTAACCGCCTCCCAGGTAGCTTCCGTGCAAGAGCGCGCCCGCCAGCAAGTGCCGTGGCACTTCGCGCAGCGCCGGCCAGCGCGCTCCGCCGACAACGGCCACGGCCGCGAACAACACGGCCGCCAGGCAGAAGCGGGCCAGCAGGAACAGGCTGGGCTGGGCCACCGGCACGATGGCCCGGCCCACGATAAATCCGGTGGACCAGATCAGGACAAAGGCCAGGCTGGACAGCCAGGCGGCCGTGGCGGGGACGGTGAGGCGGGATGACGGCATGGTGTTTCAGCGCGCCGGCGGCGCGAGCGAGGGCGGCAACAATGGGCTGCAGCTTAGTCGCCCGATGCCGTGCCGTCTTGGCAAATCCGGCAATGCGCGGCCGGCGCGTGGCTGGTGCGTGGGCGGATCGTCACGGCTTCGGTTTATAGTTTGGCGCTAGCCTTGGCTGCCACGCCGCGTGCCGCGCAAGGCAGCCCGGAATTCGTCAACCTAGAGCCTCCCAATATCCATGTCCGAACCCCTTTTGGAACGCGTACTCCTCACCAACGATGACGGCATCGACGCCCCTGGCCTGGCCGTGCTTGAAGCCGTGGCGGCAACGCTGGCGCGCGAGGTCTGGGTGGTCGCGCCCGAGCATGACCAGAGCGGCACCTCGCACTCCCTGAGCCTGCACGCGCCGCTGCGCGTCAGCCAGCAAGGCGAGCGCCGCTTCGGCGTAAGCGGCACCCCGGGCGACTGCGTCGTCATGGCCGCCCGGCACCTGATGGCCGACGCCCCGCCCAGCCTGGTCCTGTCGGGCATCAACCGCGGCGCCAACCTTGGCCTTGAAACCGTGTTCTCAGGCACCGTCGGCGCCGCCATGACCGGCGTGTTGCTAGGCATCCCGGCGATCGCGCTGAGCCAGGCCTTCACCGATCGCAACGCGGTGCGCTGGGAGACGGCGCGCGCGCTGGCCCCCGGCGTGATCCGCCGCCTGCTTGCTGCCGGCTGGAACCAGCAGGCTTGCCTGAACGTCAATTTCCCCGATGTGGAGCCCGAGTCCGCCGGCCTGCTCACCGTCACCCGGCAGGGCGTGGGCCTCGTCAAGGATCTGGCCGTCAGGGCGCATGTCGACCCGCGCGGCATCGCATATCACTGGCTGCAGTTCTCGCGCGGCCCGCAGCCGGACACCGACGACAGCGAGGCGGTGGTGGTCGGCCGGGGCGCTATTTCGGTGACGCCGCTGCGCTTCGAGCGCACCGACGAGGAGGCGGCCGCGGAGCTGGCGGGGCGGCTTTGAAGTGACGATCAGCGCGCAGGAGGGTTTCGAACGCAAGGTGCTACTCCGACGGCCAGATCCTGGCTGGTCGCGGCGCGCGCTTCAGGGTTCGTCCACCACAGGGTTGGACAGCACGCCAACGCCTTCGATATCGATTTCGATCGTGTCACCCGGCTTCATGAACACCGGCGGCGTACGCGGATAGCCCACGCCGGCCGGCGTGCCCATGGCGATCACGTCGCCCGGCTCCAGGGTCAGGCATTCGGTCAGCAGGGCGATGGTTTCCGCCACGTCCCAGATCATGTGCTTCGTGTTGGAGTCCTGCATGACCTGCCCGTTCAGGCGGGACTGGATGCGCAAGCCCGCGGCGCCTGCCGGCAGAGCATCCGGTGTGACGATCCAGGGCCCGAACGCCCCGGTAGCATCGAAGTTCTTGCCGATCGTCCATTGCGCGGTCTTGCGCTGGTAGTCGCGCACAGACGCATCGTTGAAGCATGCGTAGCCGGCCACGCAGTCCAGCGCGCCGGCACGGCTGGCATGCCGCACCCGCTTGCCAATGATCACCGCGAGCTCCGCCTCATAGTCGAGCTTGTCCGAACAGCGCGGGCGCTGGATCGGTGCCTGGGCCGCCAGCAGCGACGTTGCGCCCCGGAAGAAGAACGCTGGGTATTCCGGCTTGGCATTGCCGCCTTCCGCAGCGTGATCGTAATAATTCAGGCCAAGGCAGACGATCTTGCCCGGCTTCGCCAGCGGGGTCAGCAACCGCACCTCGGACAGCGGCAGGCGCCGCGCGCCCGCGAGTGCCTCGGTCAGACGACTACGCGCCGTGTCGGAAAATCCAAACCACTCGCTCCAGTCCGCAGCCCCCGCCGCAGCCTCGACGATCTCCGTCCCTTCCACCACGCCGAGGCAGGTTTTCCCATCGAATTCGTATCTTGCCAGCCGCATCGCACACTCCGTCCAAGGTTGAGATATCCAAAAATATCGATATTAATCGTCATTGTATTGAATATCGATATTTCTGTGATTATGGTTAACATCAGGATGATCCGTATCATGTCATCGCAAAAATCGATAGAATTTGTCCTATGCGAGTCATGCCTACATCACTTCCCGAGCCCGCCGCCAGCGATCCGGCACGTACGCCGGCCGCGACGGTCGCCAGTTCGGTCTATAAACGCTTGCGCGATGACCTCCTGAATGGCGGTATCGAGCCCGGCGTGAAACTGCGCATCGAAGCCATCTGCGAGCGCTACGCCGCCGGCAACACGCCGGTGCGCGAAGCGCTGAGCCGGCTGGCGGCGGAAGGGCTGGTGGAACGCCACGACCAGCGCGGCTTCACCGCAGCTTCACTGAACCTCGACGAACTCGAAGCGCTCACCCGCACCCGTGCCGATATCGATGTGATGGCGCTGAAGGACGCGATGGCGCATCCCTCCACGCAGTGGGAAGAGCAGATCGTGCTTGCCCTGCATCGGCTCTCGCGGACACCGCGCTCGGCGCAGGACGACGCCTACGTGCCCAACCGGGAATGGGAGCGGCTGCATCGCGAGTTCCATCGCAGCCTGATCGCGAACTGCCGCTCGCGCTGGCTCCGGCAGTTCAGCGAAGAACTAGCGGACCAGGCTTATCGGTACCGGCAATGCTCGATCCGCAATGCCTATGGCGTGCGGGATGTGCATGCGGAGCATGCGGCAGTGGCGCAGGCGGTGCTGGCGGGGGATGTGGAGCGTGCAGTGTCTTTGCTGACGCGGCACTATTGGCAGACTGCGGAGTTTATTCAGGCGGTTGCAGGGGGGGAGAAGGGGGCGGTTTAGGTTTGGGCGATTGATTCAGCGCAGGTCCGCTATCGCCGGACACTGCACCGGCAATGCTGCTCCCCGCTATCGGACTGCGCGCCGGAAGTCGCACGCTTTGGCCGGTGCGGCCAGATTGATGCCGGTCGATCGCGCCTGGAGCAGGAGTTCCTCCCGCCCGATCTGGTCGCCGCAGCGTTGGTCGCATGGCACGGCGGCCATTTGGATTGAGTTCCTACGTGACCCACTCAAGCCACAAACGGATTGCAAATCCGCAATCCCTCTTCAATCTCCATCCCGTCCTGCATATCCTCGGAGTACAGGACCTCGCAGCCTGACAACAGTGCCGCGGCAACAATCATCGCATCGTAGACGCTGAACCCGTAGCGTTCGGCAATCTTCCTGCCTTTTTCATGTGTTTCCAGTGTGAGGGGCTCAACGGGACACATTGACTGGATCAGGCTCACAAGCTCGTTCACTTCTTGCCATGGCATGGCCAGCTTGCGGTGCGCTATGTTGGTGATTTCGTTCAATACCTGCACGCCGATCCTGCCCCCGGCCAGGACGATGGCTTCGGCGCGATCTGCCTTTGCCGCGTCGGTGGACAGCAGGTACAACAATACATTGCTATCGATGAATGCCTTACGAACGGTCATTGATATCGTCCCGGTCAAACTTGAAATCCGCCGGCAGGCGCCCGCGGAACCGCCTTAGTTTCGCCAGATAGTCGGCGCTGCCGAGTTTCTTCCGGACCTGGAATACCCGTTCGTCGGCGATCACGACTTCGATGTCATCGCCTTCGTGCAATTCCAGCGCGTCCACCACGGAGGCGGGCAGGCGGATAGCCAGGCTGTTTCCCCATTTACTGACTTGCATGATCTGATTCTGCTCCCATGGCAGTCGGGAATGATATACATTGTGAAATGTATATCATTGCGCCAGAGTCAGCAAGAATGGCAGGTGATTGAGGCGTATCAGGCTCAGTTTGTCCTGTGCCTGGCGCCGCGCGGGCAGGCACGTTTCGCGGCGTTCGACGCGGACTATCCTTTCCCAGGCTAGCCGCGTCGGTCCAGGCTTGCGCGATGGCTACTCGCTGACGGCAAGCCCGCCGCCGGCAAGCGCGGCCTGCTTGCCGGCGCCGCGGGCGCGCCACGCGGAGTAAGTGACGCCGGTCAACAGCAAGGCGGACAGCACGACGAAGACGCAGCTGATCGGTCGATGCACGAACACCATCATGTCGCCGCGCGACAGCAGCAGGGAGCGGCGGAAGTTCTCTTCCACCATCGGCCCGAGCACAAAGCCGAGCAGGATCGGCGCCACCGAGAACCCAAGCCACATCAGCAGCGCGCCGATCACGCCGAAGGCCAGCACTTCCCAGATCTCGAACAGGCTGTTCTGCGTGCTGAACACACCGACCACGATAAAGAACATGGCCGAGGGGAACAGGTAACGGTAGGGCACCTGCAGCAGCTTGACCCATATGCCGATCAGCGGGACGTTCAGCACGATCAGCAGCAGGTTGCCAATCCAGAAGCTGGCGATCAGGCCCCAGAAGATATCGGGGTGATCGCTGATCAGCTGCGGTCCCGGAGCGATGCCCTGGATCATCAGCGCGCCAAGGATCAGCGCCATCACGGCGTCGCCTGGAATGCCGAGGCTCATGGTGGGGATGAAGTCGACCTGCGTCTTGGAGTGCGCGGAGGCTTCCGGCCCGGCGACGCCCGCGATCATGCCCGTGCCGAACTTCTCCGGCGTCTTGGAGATCTTGCGCTCCAGGGCATAGGCGACGAAGGTCGTGATGGTGGGGCCGGTCCCGGGCATGGCACCGAACACCGTGCCTACCGCGGTGCCCCGCACCATCGGCCAGAAGGCTGTCTTGAGCTCGGCCAGGCTGGGCCGCATGTCGCGGATGCGCAGCTTGGCCTTGCTGGCGATCACGCTCATCCGGTTGACGTTTAGCAGGAAGTCCGCCACGCCGAACAGGCCCATGGCGATGGCGACCAGTTCCAGCCCGTCGCTAAGCTCCGGGATGTTCATCGCCAGGCGGAAGGTACCGCTGTTCACGTCGGTGCCGACACAGCCGCAGATCAGGCCGAACAGCGTCATCGCCACGCCTTTCAACGGCGAGCCGCGCGACATGGTGGAGCCTGCCAGCAAGCCCAGCAGCATGATCGAGAAGATCTCGGTCGGGCCAAACTTGAACGAGATCTCGGTGAGCAGCGGCGAGGCGAAGATCATCACGATGATGCCCACCGACGCGGCGAAGAATGAGCAGATCATGGTGATGCCCAGCGCCGTGCCGCCCTTGCCGGCGCGCGTCATCGGATAGCCGTCCAGGCAGGTGACCGCGTGCGGCGGGTGAGAGGGCAGGTTGAGCAGGATCGCGCCGATGGCGCCGCCATATTGCGAGCCATAGAAGATCCCCGCCAGCATCAGGATGGCAGGCACCGGGTGCATGGCATAGGTCAGCGGCAGCAGGATGGAAATGGCCGACAGCGCGCCCATGCCGGGCAGCACGCCAATCAGGTTGCCCATCAGCACTCCGAAGAAGGACCACATCAGGTTGGAGCCCTGGAAGGCAACGCCAAAGCCGAACCAGAGATCATGCAGAGCGTTCGCGGTCATGATGTTCAGACCCCCCAGGCAAACAGCGGCAGCTGCAATTGCAGCGCCCACCAGAACACGACCGTGGCGATGACGCACATCGCCAGCGCCAGGATGGCGGCCTGCTTCACGGTATTGCTCCGGTCGCCCAGCGCCGAGATAAACACGATGGCGAAGGTGGCGGGTATCAGGCCGCCGTATTCACCTAGCAGCAGGAAGGCGAGCACGCCCAGGATGATGCAGGCGCATCCGCGCAGATCCGGCAGGCCGGCGCCATGCCCGTGCCCGGATGCCTGGGCTTGCGCCGGTGGCTCCTTGCGCGCCGAGATGGCGATGATCACGCCGACGATCGCCAGCAGCGCGCCCACCGCTGCCGGGAAGAAGCCGGGCCCCATGTGGCTCAGGGTGCCGGTGTGGTATTGCAGCCCGGCCACCAGCGTGGCAAGCCCGATCAGCGTCATCAGCCCGCCGCCGTAGTAGTCCTTCTTGAAACGCGAGGGGGTGTTCATTGCAGACCCCCTCTGGTCCGGCTGCCCGAACGGCAGCGCGCGTTGGTGTGTTGATACATGAGGTAATTCCTCCGTCTCCTGTTTTTACGCCCTTGCCTTGCCGCGACTTCATCGCGGGCGTGAGCGGGTGTCGAGACTGTAGGAACGGCATCTTCCAAACGGCTTTCCGACGGCTTGCAAACGGCTTTCGGGGTAGCAATGTTGAAGAGATTTTCTCGTGGATAGGCGTAATCCCTAGCGCTGAAAATTAACGGGGCAGGGAACTTCGGCATCGAATCCCACGCCATGGCGCAGCCAGGTGGTGGTCTGCTCACGCGCGGTCCGCTCCCGGCGAGATTCCGTTTACATCACGTTGTGCTATATCCTGCGGACGGCTGGATGCCACGGCAGCCGCGGGCCGCACCTGGATGACCGTAATTGCAGTCATTCAGACATGTAGATTCACACCGACATCAAGCTTTCACATTTGGGGCAGACAATGCGGTCTGCCGCCACGGGTGCGGTTCATGGCGTCTATCGCATGGTTGCCCGCGGCCGGCGGAAGACTGCCTCATCCATCCCATAAGACAGAGAAAATCAGTGAAGAAAGCTCTCCTTGCAATGACTGCCGCGGCCGCTGCCGCAGCCTCCGGCGCAGCGTTCGCCCAAACCTCCTCGTCCAGCGTCACGCTGTACGGCATTGCCGACGTCGGCATCGAAGTCATCAACCACATGCCGGCCACTGGCTCCGCGGGTGGCACCGTTACCCGCATGAACTCCGGCAACCTGTCGGGCTCGCGCTGGGGCCTGCGCGGCAGCGAAGACCTGGGCGGTGGCCTGAAGGGTATCTTCGTGCTGGAAAGCGGCTTCGATATCGATACCGGTGCCTCTGGCCAGGGCAACCGCCTGTTCGGCCGCCAGTCGTACGTGGGCCTGCAGGGCGATTTCGGCGCCGTTACGCTGGGTCGCCAGCAAAACGCGCTGTACGACCTGTTCGGTGCCTATGATCCGATGGCCGTCGGCCCGCGCTACTCGCTCAACAGCGTCGACTCGCTGTTCAACGGCCGCGCCGACAACGCCTTCAAGTACACGGGCAAGTTCGGCGGCCTGACGGCTACCGGCTTCTACAGCACCGGGCGCGATGCCACGGTGACCAACGGCAGCGAAGTGCCGGGCGAAAGCAAGGTGGGCCGCAACTACGGCGCGGGCCTGGCCTACGCCGTTGGCAGCTTCTCGGTCGGCGCCGCGTATGACCAGTTCCAGGGCTCGTCGGTGGCACTGAAGGATCGCAGCGCCAAGCGCGCGGCCATCGGCGCATCCTATGCCTTCGGCGATGCCAAGGTGTTTGCGGGCTACCGCTGGCTGCGTGACGACGGCACGGCAAGCGCCACGGCCACCGTCACCCGCAGCAATGTGTACTGGGCAGGCGCGCAGTACAAGTTCACGCCTGCGTTCCAGCTGACCGGCGCGGCGTATTACACCGACCTGAAGAACAGCGGCGCGGATTCGTGGATGTACGTGCTGTCGGGCGACTACTCGCTGTCCAAGCGCACCGATGCCTACGTGAACATCGGCTACGTGAAGAACAAGTCGGGCTCCACCCTGGGCCTGAACGGTAGCGGCACGGCTCTGCCGGGCGCGAACCAGACCGGCGCCACCGTCGGCGTGCGTCACCGCTTCTAAGCGGTAACAAGCGGTAACCGAGTAGCACCTGGGCGGCATCCTTCGCATGGAGGCTGCCGCCAACAATCATATCGACCTTGCTTTTGCGCGAGGATCGCTTGGCCGGTCAGATCGACCGGCCTTTTTTCTCTTCTGCGCCGCACCGCGTGAAGTGGGCGAGGGTGCCGTCGCCATAGACGCGCTCCACTTTTGACACCACGACGTGATAGCCGTCATACCATTTGCGGTACTGGCGCTTGGCGTCGAGGTGGCGTGGATGGGTAGCGAAGGCCCGCAGGGCTTCCTGATCCCGCCAGTAGTAGCTGGCGTTGGACAGCTTGCCGTCGGGCGAGCGCCAGGATTCGGCCCCCAGGAAGCCGGCAATGCCGGCCGCCACGTCGTCGATGACCGCGCTCAGTCGCTGGAACTTTTCGTCGATCTCGCCGGGCTTGTAGATAAAGGCTGCGATGTACATCTCGTGTGGTCTTTCGTGTCGTCTTTTATGGATCTGGATGGAAGCGCCCGCCATGTGCGCCGGCTAGGACGCCCTTGGCATTGCAATCAGCCTTAGCGCCAGCAGCACCAGCACCACGGCAAGCCCGTATTTCTGGAAGACTGCGGCACGCGGGTTGCGGCTGAGGAACCGCCGTGCCGATCCGCCGGCCGCGCCCAGCAGGCCGTGGAACACGGTGCTGATCGCCGTCAGCACGCAGCCCAGGACAATCAACTGCCGGGCCACGTTGCCCTTGCCCGGGTCCACGAACTGCGGCAGGAAGACCATGAAGAACAGCAACGCTTTCGGGTTCAGCAAGCTATTGAGCGTGGAGCGGAAAAACACCGATTTCAGCGAGGTCTGCTGGGTCACCGCGCCCAGCGGCAGCAGCGGGCGGCGCAGCGCCTTGCCGGCCATCCACAGCAGGTACAGGGCACCCGCATACCGGATCAGGTCAAACGCCGGGGGCCAGGCGGCAATCACGGCGGTGATGCCGGTTGCCGTCAGCACGGTCAGCACAAGGTCCGCCGCGGCAATGCCGAGCGCGGCCGCCGCGCCGCCGCCGAGGCCGTAGGTGACACCGTGCGCCATGACGAAGGCCATGTTTGGCCCGGGTGACAGCAGCAGCACCATCACGGCCGCGGCGAACACCGACAGGGTTGCGAATTCAATCATGCCTGCCTTCCCCTTTGCGTAGTCGAGGCTGGTAGCGTAATCTTTGTGTCTGATACAAACAAAAAATTGTTCTAGATACAACGACGGAGCGCAGACCCAGGCATGATCACGGCCCGCTACAAGACCATCATGGACGAGATCGCGGGCCGCATCCGCGCAGGGGCGCTGCCGCCAGGCACGCAATTGCCGACCGTTCGCGCCCTGATGAAGCAGCATGGCATCGCCCTGGCCACCGCGTCGCGCATCTACAAGGAGCTGGAATCGATCGGGCTCGTCGTCGGCGAGACCGGCCGGGGCACCTTTGTGCGCGACACCTCGCTGCCGCGCGGCCTTGGCATGGAGCAGCACCCCGCGCGCTTCGGCGCGGTCGATCTCACCTTCAACTATCCGTCCTTGCCCGGCCAGGTCGACATGCTGCGCGATGGCCTGCGCACCATTGCGGCCTCGGGGGACCTCGACGCGCTGCTGCATTCGGCGCCCCAGGGCGGGCGGGCGCACGAGCGGCAGACCGCGGCCAGGCACCTGCGCAACCGGGGCATCCGGGTGGGCGGCGAGCAGGTGCTCATCGTCAATGGCGCGCAGCAGGGCCTCGCCGTGACGGTAATGGGCCTGCTCAAGCCGGGCGATGTCCTGGCCGTGGATGCGCTGACCTATCCCGGCATGAAGCGGCTTGCGCAGGCGCACCGCCTCGACCTGGAGGCGGTGCCGCACACGGTAGAAGGCATGGACCTGGAGCGGCTGGCGGCGCTATGCAAGCGGCGTCCGGTGCGTGCCGTCTACGCCATGCCGACGATGCACAATCCACTCGGCACGGTGATGGCGCACGCCTGCCGGGCCCGGCTCGCCGAGCTTGCCATGAAGCACGGTTTCCTGGTCATCGAGGATGGCGCCTATGCTTTCCTCGCCGAGCCAGCGCCCAAGCCGGTCTTTACCTACGCGCCCGAGCACACGGTTTATGTCTCGGGGCTGTCCAAGAGCGTCGCGTCGGGCTTGCGCGTGGGCTTTGTCGCCGCGCCCCTTGCGCTGGTGCCCGCGCTGGAGAGCGCGATCCGCGTCTCGACCTGGAATACACCAACGCTGACCGTGGCGCTGGGGTGCCACTGGATCGAGGCCGGGCTGGTCGACGATCTCGAGGATCGAAAGCGCAAGGATGCGCGGCTGCGGCAAAGCCTGGCGCGCCGCGTGCTGCGCGGTTGCGATTTCGAGGCGCATCGCTCTTCCTACTATCTCTGGCTGACCTTGCCGGAGGAACTGCGCGCGGACCGCGTCGCCGCCGGCCTGGAGCGGGAGGGCGTTCTGGTCACGACGGCCCAGCCGTTTGCCGCCACGCCAAGCGTGCCGCATGCGCTGCGCCTGGCGATTGGCTCCATTTCGCATGAAGCGCTGGAGGACGCGCTGGTGAAAGTGCGCCGGGCGGTGCTCGGCTAGCGGGCTTCGCACTCTGGCTTCACACTCATTCGATGACGTCGCCTACCCATACGCGGTCGAAGCTTGCCGCCGCCTCGTGCTGGATCTTGCGTACCGTTTCCGCATCCGGGGCTTCGTATTCGCAGACCATGCGCTTGCGGTCGGCCGCGATCAGGCTGCGCTTCCAGGTGACGTTGTAGAGGGCGAGGCAGGGGCGCTCGCGGTCGGCGACGATCTTCATGTCGTCATCCGATTGCGGGGTGGCAAAGCTGCGTTCAACGACGATGTGTGACATGGCGGGCCTCCTTCGGGGCGGTGGGGACTGCAATCTCGGGGAAGTGCATGAAGGCAAGCCTAGTGCCCCGGCGTTGGCGTAAGCGTTGGAATCCCGCGGCATGCCAGCTCGGCGCGGTCCAGCGCCGCCGCCGCCCGCGCGCTGGATCGCTGCCCGGCTACCAGCCAGCGCAGCTCCGCTAGCAGCTCGGCCGCGCGGGGCGCATCGCCGGCGCAGGCGGCGGCCTGCACGAGGCATGAAGCCGCCACTGTCATTTCCGTCAGGCGGCGCACGGCCCGCGCCGCTTCAAGCGCCTCGCTGGCGCAAGCGCTTGCCGCGTGACTGTGGCGCTGGTCGAGCGCCATCGCCGCGGTGGCGTTGAGCGCGTAGGCGAGGTGCGCCTTGTCGTCCAGGCTGCGCATGGCCGCTTGTGCCGCCGCCAGTTCGGCTTGCGCGGCGGGCTGCCCGAGCCGGAGCCTGGCCAGCGCGCCCAGGGCGTTGGCAAACGGCGCGCCGGTTTCGCCTGCTCCGCTTGTTCCACCTGTTCCACCCATGCCGCCCATGCGCCGCGCAGCCTGCTCGATGTCCGCGCTGTGCGCGACGACTTCATCGAACCGCTCAAGCTCGAACGCAATCGTTGCCAGCCAGACCAGGCATTCGTACTCTCGCCAGTGATCCTGCCGCTGCCGGGCGACCGCGACCGCGCGTGCGACATGCCCGTGGCCGGCCGCCAGGTCGCCGTCGACACGGGCCAGCAAGCCATGACCCCACTTCAGCTCGATCACCTTGAGGTCGAGTGATTCGGCAAGGGTGTCGGCCTCGGCGATCATGGAGCGCGCCCGGGGCAGGTCGGCCTCCACCTCCAGCAGGCAGCGGGCGGTATTGGCGAGTTGCTGGCAGCGCGTGGTGGCATCGGCCTTGCGCGTCATGCGCTCGGCTTCCAGTATGGCGCGGCGCGCGGCCTCGGTGTCGTTGCCCTGCTGGTGCAGCCACGACAGCATGTGCAGGCCGGTGGCGGCTTGCTCGTGCAGCGAGAGGTCTTGCGCGGCGCTGATCGCATTCTCCAGCGCATCGATCAGCGCGGGCAATTGCCGGGCGCCGGCGCTGGTTGCCGCAACCGCGCGCAGCTTGAGCAAGCCAATGGCCAGCCGCGCGCGCTCGGCGCCGTGCGGCAACCGCTCCAGCTGCGCCAGGCCGCGCTCGGCGACCGTGGCGGCTTCGCCGTTGGCGTAGACGCGCAGGCAATGCTCACCGGCGGACAGGCAGGCTAGCGCGGTCATCGGCGCGTCGTCGGCGAGGCTTGCGTGGTGCACCAGTTCGCCATATAGCCTGGGGTCGTCCGTGCACGCCGCCAGCAGTTGCTGCGCGATCAGGCGGTGCAGCATGCGGCGCCGGGGCGGGGAGATGGCGCGACAGGCGGCCTGGCGCACCACGTCATGGCTGAAGTCGAAGTGGCCCTCGCCGGTCGGCTTGAGCAATCCGCGCCGCTCCAGCTGTCCGAGCGTCGTCAGCAATGGCGCCAGGGGCATGCCCGAGACTTCGGCCAGCCACTGTGGCCGCAGCTCGCGGCCCATCGCCGAGGCTCGGATCAGCAGCTCGCGCGATCCGGGTTCCAGCGCGTCCAGGCGCTCCGAGATCAGGGCGTCAAGCGTGCGGTGCGGGCCGGCGTCGCCGCTCGCCCGGTCGCGGGCGCTTGCCAGCTCAAGCACGAACAGCGGGTTGCCGCCGCTGTCGCGCGCAACGGCCTGGGGATCCATCGCGGCAAGCGCGGGGCCGAGCAGGGCCGCGACCTCGGGCACGTCCAGCGGCGCCAGGGGCAGCCGCAGCAGGCGGCCTTCGCGCGCGAGCGAGTGCAGCAGGCCCTTGGCCCATGGGTTGTCGTCGATCTCGCCTGCCCGCGCGGCGCCGGCGAACAGCATCCGCGAGGCTGGCTCCAGCGTGCGGCATAGGAAGTGGAGCAGGGCGGCGGAGCCTTCATCCAGCCATTGGAGGTCGTCCAGCGCGAGTGCCAGTGGCTGGCTTGCGGCAAGGCCACGCAGCAGGTTGGCGGCAGCGCCGAAGAGTTGCTCGCGGCTGCCATCGCGGTGCGCATCCGTCAGGCCGCCGCCCGCGAGCAGTGGCGCCGCATCCGCCGGCACCGCGTCGGTCGCGATGCCGCGCAGCGTGTCGAGCCAGAGGCCGTACGGCCGCACCATCTCGGCTTCGTAGCAGCGTCCCCGCAGCACCTGGAAGCCGGATGCGCTGGCCCGCTCGGCGAACTGGTCGAGCAGCCTGGTCTTGCCGATGCCGGGCTCGCCGAGCAAGAGCAGCAGCGAGCCGCTCTCGTTGCCGCCGCCAACCAGCCGGTCGATGGCGGCGCGCTCGGCAAGGCGTCCTACCAATGGCCGGCTCAGCGGTGCGGGCTGGCCGCTGGTGTCAGGCGGCGCCATGGCCGGCCCGACGCCAGGCGCCTGCGGTTCGATGGCCGCGCCCATGGCCTGCATATCCCGGCGCGCGCGGTGGATCGCCGTGTCCAGCGGGCCGCCGGGCGGGGTGGAAAGCTCGCGGCGCAGCATGTCTCGCGCGTAGGCATAGTGCTGCTCGGCGTCCGGGTAGCGCCCGGCTGCCGCCAGCAACGTGACCAGCATGGCATGCGCGGACTCGGCTAGCGGGTCCGCGGCGACCATGTCCCGGCCGTAGGGCAGCGCCAGCGCAGGCGTGGCTTCCAGCCGCACCACCAGCGCCGCTAGCACCGCGCGGCGCAGCGCGTCGTACCGTTCGCGTTCGGCCGTGCACCAGTGATAGAAGCGGTAGCAGCGGGCCAGGTCCAGCCCGGCGAGGAACTCGCCCTGGAGCAGGCCGGCAGCCTCTTCCAGCGCGCCGAGCGAGGCGCCCTCAAGGCCGGGCGGGAGCAGGGCCTGGATGCGGGCGATGTCCACCCAGGCCCCCTCGGCGGCAAAGACCACCCGCTCCCGATCCGCGACCAGCCGTGTCGCGATGGCGTCGTCCAGCAGGGGGCGCAGCTTGGTGAGGCTCCAGCGCAACGCCGCGCGCGGGTCGTCGGGGCCATCCCAGAGCAGGTCGCAGAGCGCTTGCCGCGATTGCGCGGCGTGGGTGCACACCAGGTAGCCCAGCAGCGCGCGGGTGCGCCTTGAGGCTGGCAGCGGCAGCGGCTCGCCGTTACGGGTCACGCATAGGTCACCCAGCAGGCGGATTCCAAGTTGGCCAATGGCTGCCACGCTTTCTCCAACCGTGATTCCAACGATGCCAGTCGATAGTGGAACTGGTGGGGCGACGCCGCGGCGGGACCCCTCAAAAAGGTAGCACACGGGTGTTGCCGGGGCCAGGCGCTACTTGCCGTGCGGCATTCCGGTGCGGATCCCGGTATCCAACGTTCAAGGAGCCACATCATGTTGATAGCCAGATGGCAGATCGATGCCCGTTTCGGGCACAAGCAAGAAGTCATCGAACGCCTGCAGGCGTGGGCGCGCGAGATTGCCCCGCAAGTCGGCCTCGTCACCGGGCGCCTGCTGACCGGGTCGATCGGCGCGTTGGAGGCGACGGTGGTCCACGACTGGGAAGTGAACAATCTCGGCGAACTGGATAGCGCCTGGGCCCGGCTCGCAGCGATTCCGGCCCACGCGCAATGGGGCAAGGAGCTGGAACCGTTCGTGGTCTCCGGCACCGCCCGCTGGGAAATCTACCGCGTGGTCTGATGTCGCATCGCATGCAGCAAGAGATTCTTTCCATCCAGGGAGCCCGCCATGGCAATCGACGACAGCAAACTGAACGCATTCATGGGCAACTTCGTACACGACCTCGGCGCGGTGATGCATGCCGCGACGATCGTGGTGGGCGACAAGCTCGGCCTCTATAAGGCGCTCGCCGGCAAAACGCTGTCGGCCGAGGCACTGGCAAGCGACACCGGCACCGACGCGCGCTACGTGCGCGAATGGCTGTCGGCCCAGGCGGCCAGCGGCTATGTGGAATACGACCCGGCCACCGACCAGTTCCACCTCAGCGAGGAGCAAGCCTTTGCCCTCACCGTGGAAGGCGGCCCGGCATTTATCCCTGGCGCCTTCGAGATCGCCGTGGCGCAGTTCAAGGCCATCCCGAAAATTGTCGAGGCCTTCCGCTCCGGGCAAGGCGTGGGATGGCACGAGCACGACGCGGCACTGTTCCATGGCACCGAGCGCTTCTTCCGGCCCGGCTACGCGGCCCATCTGGTGAACGACTGGATCCCCGCGCTGGACGGCGTGCAGGCACGCCTGGAAGCCGGCGCCAGCGTGGCCGACATTGGTTGCGGGCACGGCGCGTCGACCATCATCATGGCGCAGGCCTTCCCGGACTCCACCTTCCACGGCTTCGACTATCACGAGCCGTCCATCCGCTACGCCACCGAGGCAGCGCAGCGCGCCGGGGTCGCAGACCGGGTGCGCTTCGAAGTGGCGAGCGCAAAGACGTTTTCGGGTGGGGACTACGACCTGGCCGCCATGTTCGACTGCCTGCACGACATGGGCGACCCGGTCGGCGCGTCGCACCACGTGTGGAACAGCCTGAAGCCGGACGGCACGTGGATGATCGTAGAGCCCTTCGCGCAGGATCGGCTGGAGCAGAACCTCAACCCGGTGGGGCGGATCTTCTATTCGGCCTCGACCTTCATCTGCACGCCGGCGTCCCGCGCGCAGGAGGGCGCGATGTGCCTGGGCGCGCAGGCTGGCGAGCACCGCATCCGGGACGTGGTGACGCGCGGCGGCTTCAGGCGCTTTCGCCGCGCCACGGAAACGCCGTTCAACCTGATCTACGAGGCGCGCCCTTAGCCAGGGTTGGGGGCATGGCGAGAAGTGATGCCGGATCCGCACGCTTGTCGCCACGCGGGCCGGCGCGCCTGCGTAATTGTTCCCATTGTCGGCCCGCGGGCTTTCCATTAGGCTTTGCAACCACCTTCGAGGCCTCCGGCGTGTTCTCCGCATGTCCCCGCATGTTCCCCGTACACCGCCGGCTACTGGAGATGTCCTGATGCCCGCAGCGCAGCACCTGCAGCAGACGCCGGCGCGGTTGACCACCGTGACCTTCGACCAATGGCGCGAAGCCATCGATACCAGTTTCCTGCCGCTCGATTATTCGCGCCAGACGCGCGGGGGCTTTCATTGCCATGTCAGCTATGCGCGTTTCGGCGCCAGCGCGGTGGCGGACATGGATGTCGACGCGCACCGGGTGGCGCGCGAGGCCCGGCACGTGGCCGCATCCGACGCGGGGTACTTCAAGATCTTCTGGCAACTCAGCGGGCAGAGCCGCGTGGCGCAGCGCGGCAACGAGGCCTCGCTGGAGCCAGGCATGTGGTCGATCTACGATACCGCGCAGCCCTATAGCATCGAGATGGCGGACCGCTGCCGGGTGCTGGTGCTGCTGGTGCCGCAGGAACGTGCCTTCGGCTGGCGGCAGGCGGCGACCAGCCTGGGCGGCCGGGCGCTGCGCGGGGAGGGCGCGGCGCGCATCGCATTGTCGGCGCTGGGCGCCATGCTGCACGACACCTGCGCGGGGCACCTGCTGGATCATCAGGGCCAGATCGTGCTGCAGGACTCCGTGGTCTCGTTGATGGAGACGGCGCTGCAAGGCGCCCACACGCCGCCGCCGGCGGCCCTTGGCGATGGCGCGGACGCTGCCGTGGCGCGGCATCTTGGCGAAGCGCGCATGCGCCGGCTTGCCGAGTTCATCGATGCGCAACTGCACGATCCGGAGCTGTCGGCACAACGCCTCGCGGCGGTGTTGAACGTCTCGCGTCGCACTTTATATAACCTGTTTCGCGAGTCTGGCCAGACGCCGCATGCCTATATCCTGTCGCGCCGGTTGCGTCAGGCGGCGTTGCGGTTGTCGGGCAGCGGCGATGCCGGGCGCAGCATTACCGAGATTGCGTTTGCGCTGGGGTTTGCCGATGCGGCGCATTTCAGTCGGGTTTTTCATGAGCGGTTTGGGATGAGTCCTTCGCAGTGGCGGCAGCAGAATGCCGGGGGCGGGTGTATTGCTTTGCGGCATTAGATGGGGGGATGGGGGGGTAGCTGTGACTGCAACTGCAACTGCAAAATCAGCTTCAACTGCTTAACGTCAAAATCAACTGCAGTTTCACCACCCCTGCGGGGCGGCGACCTACTTTTTTGTCTTGCCAAAAAAGTAGGCAAAAAAGGCGCGCCGGATGGGGCGACACCCCCTCGGGATTTCACGAAAAGAGCGGCCGGGACCCAAACTCGCATCGCCTTGAGGCGATACTCAGACATGGGTCCCTCTTTTCCGCTCTTTTCGTCGAATCCCGAGGCGCCCCATACGGCCTCTGCACACCTTGACGGCTCGCTTCGCATCGCGCTTGGGTGTTCCCCGCCTGGGGGCGGGTCACACGGCTACGCCGAATCGTTGGTCTGACGATGTCGATTCTGCTTCCGCTGGTTGACTCCCCCTCTCCCACTTGTGGGAGAGGGGCCGGGGGAGAGGGCGGGCGCTCATTGTGGCGTTGTGGCGCCAAGCGCCATTGGCTTCAGCCTTTCCCACGTTTTGCACGCATCGACAAGCTTTGTGCACGGCCAGACAAGCGGCGGCAAGCCCGCGATGCTAACTTCGATCTCCATTACAAGGTACCAGCCAAGACCAACCGGAGACGAAGATGAATGCACCCAAGGAAGCCCGCAGCGGCCTGGACCAGGCCATCCGCAATGCCATGCTGATCGACGGCGAGTGGCGCCAGGCTGAGTCCGGCGAGACCTTTGCCGTGTTCGATCCCGCCACCGGCGAGGAGATTGCGCGCGTGCCCGCGGGCGGCGCGGCGGATATCGATGCGGCGGTGGCCGCGGCCGGGCGCGCCTTTGCCGGCGGTACGTGGCGCGCCATGATGCCGGCCCAGCGCGAGCGCCTGCTGCTCAAGCTGGCCGACCTGGTCGAGCAGCACGGCGACGAACTGGCCCGGCTCGAAACCCTCAACAACGGCAAGCTGCTGGCGTTCTCGCAAGGCCTGGAAGTGGGCGGCAGCGCGCAGTGGCTACGCTATATGGCCGGCTGGGCCACCAAGATCGAAGGCAGCACGCTGGACGTCTCGGTGCCGTTCCCGCCGGGCACGCGTTATAGTGCCATGACGCGGCGCTCGCCCGTGGGCGTGGTGGGCGCCATCGTGCCGTGGAATTTCCCCTTGCTGATGGCGGTCTGGAAGATCGCCCCGGCCTTGGCCTGCGGCTGCACCGTGGTGCTCAAGCCAGCCGAGGAAACCCCGCTCACCGCGCTGCGGCTGGCCGAGCTCGCGCTGGAAGCGGGCTTCCCGCCGGGCGTGCTGAATGTGGTGACGGGCGACGGCGTGCCCGGCGCGGCGCTGGTGGCGCATCCCGGCGTCAACAAGATTACCTTCACCGGTTCCACCGAAGTCGGGCGCCTGATCGGCGCGCGCTGCGGCCAGGATATCCGCCGCGTGTCGCTGGAGCTCGGAGGCAAGAGCCCGGTCATCGTGCTGGATGACTGCGATCCCGCGCATGCCATCCAGGGCGCGGCCGGCGCCATCTTCCTCAACCAGGGCCAGGTCTGCACGGCCGGCTCGCGCCTGTACGTGGCGCGCCGCCACTATGACCAGGTGGTGGAGGGGCTGGGCAAGGTGGCCAATGCCACGGTGCTGGGCTCCGGGCTCGATCCCGCCAGCCAGATGGGGCCGCTGGTGTCGGCGCGCCACCGCGACAAGGTCATGGGGCTGATCGGCACCGGGCGCAGCGAAGGCGCGCAGATCGTCGCGGGCGGCGATGCGCTGGACCGCCCCGGGTATTTCGTGCGGCCCACCGTGGTGGCCAACTCCGCGTGCAAGGACCTGACGCTGGTGCGCGAGGAAGTCTTCGGGCCGGTGGTGGTGGCCATGCCGTTCGACGATCCCGAGGCCGTGCTGGCCGAGGCCAACCGGTCCGAGTACGGCCTGGGCGCCAGCATCTGGAGCAACGACCTGCGCGCGGTGCAGCGGCTGGTCGATGGCCTGGATGCCGGCACGGTCTGGGTCAATACGCACAATATCGTGGACCCCAACATGCCTTTTGGTGGATACAAGGCATCCGGGGTCGGGCGCGAGCATGGCCGCTCCGCCATCGAGGCCTATACCGAGATCAAGTCGGTCTGCATGGCTTACTAAGCGGCATCGCCACGCATGGCGAGGGGGGCATCTCGGGCCAACCGTTCTGCGGGTAATCCCGAGTGTGTAAAACCTACCCCTGCGGCCATTCTTAGGCCCTGCTGCAATCCGGTGGCGCGACGGGCGATGTCCGTCGCGCCATTGGCCAGCCGCTGGCATGGAACCAGCCTGGCTTCCCCCGAAGAAGAAGCAAAAAAAGAGGAGACACAATGAGCCAAGAACCCGAGCGGGTTTTCTCCTGCTGGCCGCGCGTTGCGCAGCGCACCGGCAAGCACGCGGGCCTGTCACGCAAGGTGGCAATGCTGGTAGCGGGGCTGGCGGCGTTCTCGCTGGCGGCTGCGCAGGCCAAGCCGCCGGCCAAGGTGGCCAGCGCCGATCACATCCGTACCGTCACCCGTAGCGTCGACGGTGCCTTCATTGAAACCAACGCCGCCAAGACACCCGACTGGCCCAGCTACGGCCTGGACTACGCGGAAACCCGCTTCAGCCGGCTCTCGCAGATCAATGCCGACAACGTGAAGGACCTCGGGCTGGCCTGGTCCTACGATCTCGAATCCACGCGCGGGGTGGAAGCCACGCCGCTGGTGGTCAACGGGATCATGTACGTCAGCGCATCGTGGAGCGTGGTGCATGCCATCGACACCCGCAACGGCAAGCGCATCTGGACCTTCGACCCGAAGGTCGACAAGTCGATCGGCTTCAAGGGCTGCTGCGATGTGGTCAATCGCGGCGTGGCGCTGTACCAGGGCAAGGTCTTTGTCGCTTCCTATGATGGCCGCCTGATCGCGCTCGATGCCGGCACCGGCCGCAAGCTGTGGGAGAAGGACACCATCATCGACCGCAGCCACTCGTACACCATCACCGGCGCGCCGCGCGTGTTCAAGGGCAAGGTCATCATCGGCAACGGCGGGGCGGAGTATGGCGTGCGCGGCTATATCACCGCCTACGATGCCGGCACCGGCGAGCAGAAATGGCGCTGGTTCACCGTGCCCGGCGACCCCAGCAAGCCGTTCGAGGATGATTCGATGGCCAAGGCGGCCAAGACCTGGGACCCGGCCGGCAAGTACTGGGAAGCCGGTGGCGGCGGCACCGCGTGGGACACGCTGGCCTTCGACCCCGAGCTCAACCTGATGTATGTGGGCACCGGCAACGGCTCGCCCTGGTCGCGCAGCAAACGCAGCCCGGCCGGCGGCGACAACCTCTACCTGGCCTCCATCGTCGCGCTCGATCCCGATACCGGCAAGTACGTCTGGCACTACCAGGAGACCCCCGGCGACAACTGGGACTACACCTCCACCCAGCCGATGATCCTGGCCGACCTGAACATCGGCGGCAAGGCGCGCAAGGTCATCCTGCATGCGCCCAAGAACGGTTTCTTCTTCGTCATCGACCGCACCAACGGCCAGTTCATCTCGGCCAAGAACTTCGTCGATGTGAACTGGGCCAGCGGCTACGACCAGAACGGCCGCCCGATCGAGCTGCCCGAGGCGCGCGCCACCGACAAGCCCTATGACGCCATCCCCGGGCCTTATGGCGCGCATAACTGGCATCCGATGTCGTTCAATCCGCAGACCGGCCTGGTCTACCTGCCGGCCCAGCACGTGCCCCTCAACCTGATGGACGACAAGAACTGGACGTTCAACGGCAAGCAGCCGGGCCAGCCGCACGGCAACGTGGGCTGGAACACGGCGAAGCTCCTCAATGTCGAAGCGCCCACCGGCAAGCCCTTCGGCCGGTTGATCGCCTGGGATCCGGTGCAGCAAAAGGCGGTGTGGACACAGGAGCAGGTCTCGCCGTGGAATGGCGGCACGCTCACCACCGCCGGCAACCTCGTGTTCCAGGGCACGGCCGATGGCCGTTTCATCGCTTACAACGCCGCCACCGGCGCCAAGCTGTGGGAGTCTCCCACAGGCACCGGCGTGATCGCGGCGCCTGTGAGCTATCTGGTGGACGGCAAGCAGTACGTGTCCGTCGCGGTCGGCTGGGGTGGCGTCTATGGGCAGGCCCAGCGCGCCACCGAGCGGCAGGGGCCGGGCACGGTCTACACCTTCGCGGTCGGCGGCAAGGCGCCGATGCCCGCGTTCGTGCAGTACCGCGCGGGTGAATTGCTGTCGGGCGTGAAGTACGATCCGGCCAACGTCGCGGCCGGCACGGCGCTCTACGTCAGCAACTGCGTGCTCTGCCATGGCGTGCCCGGCGTGGATCGCGGCGGCAATATTCCCAACCTCGGCTATCTGGATAACGCCTATATTCAAAATCTCGACAAGTTCATCTTCAAGGGACCGGCCATGGCGCGCGGCATGCCAGACTTCACCGGCAAGCTGAGCGCGGACGATGTCGAGAAGATCAAGGCGTTTATCCAGGGCACCGCGGACGCGATCCGGCCCAAGAGCCAGGCAATGGCCAAGTAGGCGCCGAGTAGCGGCCGGGCACGCTGCCCGTACAGCAGTAAAGGAAGCGATCAACAAACTCAGGGCAGGGATATGGCTGGCAACAAGGGCGGTGCGCGAAGAAGGAGGCGGGTTTCCGAAGAGGCTTCGCACCGCCTGTGCTGCCTGGCGGCGGCGATGCTTGCCGCCGCGCCCGGTGCGGCTTTGGCCGAGGAAACGCTGCCCGACGTGGTGGTGAGCGTCAGCCGCGCGGAGCAGAAACGCTTTGACGCGCCGGCCGCGATCGACAGCGTCCCCGTCGACTCGCTGAGCGCCCCGAGCCCATTGGTCAACCTCTCCGAGCTACTGGCGGGCGTGCCTGGCGTTGCCGCGCGCGAGCGCCAGAACTACGCGCAAGACCTGCAGCTTGCCGTGCGCGGGTTTGGCAGCCGCTCCACCTTCGGCGTGCGCGGCGTGCGGCTGTTTGTGGACGGCATTCCCGCCACCATGCCGGACGGGCAGGGCCAGGCCTCCACCGCCGATCTCACCAATGCCAGCCGTATCGAGGTGTTGCGCGGCCCCTTTGCCCAGCTCTATGGCAACGCTTCGGGCGGCGTCGTCCAGGTTTTCACGCCCGATCCGCCCAAGGCGCCGATGGCGCGCGCCGCCACCGGATTCGGCTCCGACGGCCAATGGATGGCCGGCGTGACGGTGGGCGGCGGCAACGATAAGATCGGCGGCGTGCTGGACGCATGGACGTTCGAGACCGACGGCTACCGCGACCACAGCGCGGCCCGGCGCCGCCAGCTCAATGCCAAGGTAGTCGCGGAGCCGGTCACCGGCACCCGTGTCACGTTGTTGTTCAACGCGTTCGACCAGCCCCAGGCACAGGATCCGCTTGGCCTCACGCGCGCCCAGGCCGACGCCAACCCGCGCCAGGCGGTGGCGCTGGCCACGCAGTTCAATACCCGCAAGAGCGTCCGGCAGAACCAGGGCGGTGTGCTGGTCGAGCAACGGCTAAGCGATAAAGACAACCTTGAATTCCGCCTCTATGGGGGCACCCGCGAGCTGACCCAGTACCTGGGCTTCAGCGGCATCGCGCCCTCGTCGGCGGGTGGCATCGTGGATATCGACAGATCCTACGGCGGCGGTGCGATGTCGTGGCACCACAACACCATGGTGGGCGGCCTGCCGCTGCTATGGAGCGCCGGCGTGGACGCCGACGGCATGCGCGACGCGCGCACCGGCTTCGTCAACCAGAACGGCACGCAGGGCGCACTGCGCCGCGACGAGACCGACAAGGCCGGCAGCCTGGGCGCCTTCGCCCAGTTCGACTGGACCTGGAACCCGTCCTGGCGGCTCGTCGGCGGCGTGCGCGCCAGCCAGGTCAAGCTGCGCATCGACGATCATTACATCACCGCGGCCAGCCCCGACAATAGCGGCACCGCCACCTACAACAACGTCAGCCCCGTGCTCGGCGTGGTCTGGCAAGCGCTGGACTCGCTCAATGTCTACGCCAACCTTGGCCGCGGCTTTGAAACCCCGACGCTGACCGAAGTCGCCTACGGCCCCGGTGGCACCGGCACCAACCTCGGCCTGCAGCCATCCACCAGCCGCCAGGGCGAGATCGGCGTCAAATGGCAAGGCAAGGGGCAACGGCTGGAAGCCGCGCTGTTCGATGCCGGCAGCCACAACGAGATCGTGCCACTGTCCAACGACAGCGGCCGCTCCGTCTACCAGAACGTCAACGGCGTACACCGCCGCGGGCTGGAACTCGGCTGGCGCGGCACCTATGGCCCCGGCGAGCGCTATGGCACCGGCCTGGCCTATACGTGGCTCGATGCCTATTTTGGCGACGCCTTTCGCAATGCGCAGGGCGCAACGGTAGCCTCCGGCAAGCGCCTGCCCGGCACCTCCCGCCACAGCCTGTTCGCCGAGGCCACGTACAAGCCGGTGGCGGACCTCACGCTGGGCGTGGAAATGCGCGTGGAAGGGCGCGTCTTTGCCGACGACCTCAACACGCAATATGCGCCGGGATACACCACCTTCAACCTGCGCGCTGGATACAACTTCCGCGTGGGGCGCATGCGCTGGTACGCGTATGGCCGGATCGACAATATTGCCGACCGGCATTACATCGGGTCGGTGATCGTCAACGAGAGCAACGGGCGGTACTTCGAGCCAGCGCCGGGGCGGCGGTTTTTTGTGGGGTTGAGGGCGGAGATCTGAGCGGCGGGCGGCAAGCTTACCTTGCCATCGGATGTCGTCGGCATCGGCCTCGGCACCGGCACCGGGCCCGTGGCCGCTGGTCTACACTATCCCGACAGCCGCCCCAGCGCCGCCCCAGCGCCGCTCTACGCCCACATCCCATGCAAGACACCACATCGCTTGCCACCGACGACCGCACTCGCCAGATCATGCTGTGGGTGGTCGCTATCGGCTTCTTCATGCAGACGCTGGATTCCACCATCGTCAATACGGCATTGCCTTCAATGGCCAAAAGCCTGGGGGAGAGCCCGCTGCGGATGCAGTCGGTGATCATTGCCTACTCGCTGACCATGGCGGTGATCATCCCGGCGTCGGGCTGGCTGGCGGACCGCTTTGGTACCCGCACCATCTTCCAGACCGCCATCGTGCTGTTTGTCGTCGGCTCGCTGGCCTGCGCATATTCCAACAGCCTGACCTTCCTGGTGGTCTCGCGGGTGGTGCAGGGCGTGGGCGGCGCGATGTTGCTGCCGGTGGGCCGGCTGGCGGTGCTGCGGACGTTTCCGCGGGACCAGTACCTGCAGGCGCTGAGCTTCGTGGCGATTCCCGGCATGGTGGGGCCGCTGATCGGGCCGACGCTGGGGGGCTGGCTGACCCAGACCTTTTCCTGGCACTGGATCTTCCTGATCAATGTGCCGGTGGGGCTGCTGGGCGGGCTGGCTACCATGCGCTATATGCCCAATGCGCGCCTGCACGGCGTGGCGCCGTTCGATCTTGGTGGTTATCTGTTGCTGGCGATCTCGATGCTGACGATTTCGTTTTCGCTGGATGGCCTGGCGGAACTTGGCTTCGAGCATGCCACCGTGCTGATGCTGCTGATCGCCAGCATGGCTTCGCTCACCGCTTATGTCCTGCACGCCACGCGGCGACGGCGCCCGCTGTTTGCGCTCCGGCTGTTTCGCATCCATACCTTCAGCGTGGGCCTGCTAGGCAACCTGTTTGCACGCATCGGCAATGGCGCCATGCCGTTCCTGATCCCGCTGACACTGCAAATCAGCCTTGGATATTCGCCGTTCCAGGCGGGCCTGATGATGCTGCCGATCACGGCGGCGGGCATGGCATCCAAGCGGCTTGCCACCGGGCTGATCGAGCGCCATGGCTATCGCAAGGTGCTGGTCACCAATACCTTCGTGGTGGGACTGGCGATGGCGTCGTTCGCGCTGATCTCGCCCACCCAGCCGCTCGCGCTGGTGCTGGTGCAGCTGGCCATCTTCGGGGCGGTCAATTCGATCCAGTTCACTGCCATGAACACGGTCACGCTGAAGGATCTCGGCACGGCCGGGGCCAGCGGCGGCAACAGCCTGCTGTCGATGGTGCAGATGCTGTCGATGAGCCTGGCGGTGACGTCGGCCGGTGCGTTGCTGGCGACCTTCCAGGGGACCTTCGGCCGCCACGGCGCTACCAGCGCGCTGCCGGCGTTCCATGCCACGTTTATCTGCGTGGGGCTGATTACCTCGGCTTCCGCGTGGATCTTCCTGCAGCTGTCCCCTGACGTGGCGCGTCCGGCCGGCAAGAAAATCGAAGACGCGACCGAGATGTAAGGGGAGCGATGCGCGGCAGCTGGGGGGGCTGACCGCCGCGCTGGCTTTGGCTAATCAAGGGGTGGGAGCGGGCCGCGGCGATTCGGCGGGTTCGTGCACGGGTTTACCCCTTCGCCTTGGGCGCCAGCCCGCGCGAGCGCTGGGCGGCGCGCTCGCGCAGATCCTGCACAAAGGCCTCGGCGGCATCGTCGAGGTCGCGCCCGCCCTGACGTAGCAGCCCGACCGGCTCCTCGCTGCCCTGGCCCGAGATGGGCAGCAGCACCAGCTCCCCGTCCTCCAAGGCCTGGCGCATGGCGCAGCGCGGCGCCAGCCAGACGGCGTCGGATTTCTGCGCGATGAGCAGGCCCAGGTACGCGTCCGCGGTCTCCAGTACGCCGTGCGGCAACACGAAGCCGTGACGCGCCAGCAGGCTTTCCGCGCTGTGGCGCGGCACCGAGCCCTGCGCCGGCACCACCAGCGGGAAGGCCATGACGTCTGCCATGGACGGCGGCATCGCGCTCAGCGGATGTCCCTTGCGCACCGCCAGCAGCAGCGGCTCGGTGTTCAGCATTTCAAACCACAGCCCCTCCATCACCGCCGGATTGTCCATGCGGCCGATCACGATATCGAGCAGATCGGCCTTCAGCCAATCGATCAGCGTGCGGTTCATGCCCGTCTGCACCGCCAGGCCGACTTCCGGATGCGTGCGGCGGAACGCCAGCACCGCCTCCTGCAGCAAGTCCGGCACCACGCTGGGCAGGGCGCCCAGCCGGATATGCCGACGCCCCGCGGTGGCCGAGCTACCGATGCTAACCGCGGCTTCGTCCAGGTCCTCCAGCACGCGCAAGGCGTGGCGCAGAAAACGCTGGCCCAGCTCGGTCAGGTCGGTGCCTGCCCGGCTGCGGGCGAGCAAACGTGCGCCAAGCAGCTCCTCCAGCTCGGTCAGGGTCTTGGAAACAGCGGGCTGGCTAAGGCCAAGCTGCTCTCCGGCCTGGCCCAGGTGCTGGGTTTGCGCCACGGCCACGAAGCAATGGAGGTGGCGCAGGCGAACCCGGTTGCGGAAGGTGGATTGGAAGGTGGCTTGCATATCGAAAAGTTATGCAAATAGTCGAAAAACTCAATATACATGCGTTCTATATGCAAATAAAGTAATGAAAATTCCACCCCACGGAGACACGTATCATGGCCGACTCGCCCATCAAGCTGCCGCCAGGGCTGGCGCAATATCGCCGCCACTACTGGGACACCCAGCCTGAATACCGCTTTGACCCCTACGGTTCCACGCTGCTGCGCTCGCCCAACGAGCCGCTGGTGGCGCTGAACCAGACGCTGTCCGAGGTGACCGGCCCGCTGTTCGGCGCCGAGTTCGTGCGCAATGGCGACAGCGACCTGACCGCCGGCCACGCCGGCGAGCCCATCGGCGAACGCATTCTGGTCAGCGGCCGCGTGCTCGATGAAAACGGCCGTCCCGTGCCGAACGCGCTGATCGAGGTCTGGCAGGCCAATGCCGCCGGCCGCTACGTGCACAAGCGCGACCAGCACGACGCGCCGCTCGATCCCAATTTCACCGGCGAAGGCCGCGCGGTGACCGACGCGCAGGGCCGCTACCAGTTCAAGACCATCAAGCCCGGTGCCTATCCCTGGCGCAATCACCACAACGCCTGGCGGCCGCAGCATATCCATTTCTCGCTGTTCGGCAACGCTTATGCCACGCGGCTGGTGACGCAGATGTATTTCCCGGGCGACCCGCTGCTCGCCTTCGATCCCATCTTCAATTGCGTGCCCGACGTCAAGGCCCGCGATCGCCTGGTGGCCGCCTTCGACTGGGAAACCACGTCCCCCGAGTACGCGCTCGGCTACCGTTTCGATATCGTGCTGCGTGGCCGCGATGCCACGCCGATGGAGTAAGCCATGTTGTACGCCACCGCATCCCAGACCGTTGGACCCTACCTGCATATCGGCCTGTCCGGCCTTGACCGCGCCGACCTGACCGCCGAGGCCCCCGAACTGACGGGCGAGCGCATCGTGATCGAAGGCCGCGTGGTCGACGGCAAGGGCGATCCCGTGCCCGATGGCATGGTAGAGATCTGGCAGGCCAACCCGGCCGGCCGCTACCGCCACCCCGAGGACGCGCGCGATGGCGCCGGGACGGCACTGGTGCCGGGTTTCACCGGCTTTGGCCGGCTGCCGACCGGGCCCGACGGCAGCTTCCGCTTTGTCACCGTCAAGCCGGGTCCCGTGCCCGGCCCCGACGGCCAGCCGCAGGCGCCGCATATCGTCGTCTCACTGTTCATGCGCGGCCTGCTCAAGCATTTGTCCACGCGCCTATACTTCCCGGACGAAGCGCAGGCCAACGCACGCGACTGGGCGTTGTCGCAGGTGAGCGCAGCGCGCCGCCATACGCTGGTGGCGCAGCAGGCAGGCGCAGGCAAGCTGCAATGGCAGGTAGTGCTGCAAGGCCAGGACGAGACCGTCTTCTTCGACATCTGATCCTGGGCGCAGTCATTGCCTTTGCCAGCGCCCCGCGCTGCAACGAGCCCCGGCGCGGGACCTGCCATGGTCCGGCGCTGGGGTTTTTCCATGCCGATGCGAACCTGAATCGATGCCGACTTCATCCCGACTGACCGACCCGATGTTCGGCAGCGCCGCCACGCTGGCCGCTTTCTCCGATACGGCAACGGTCCAGCGCATGCTCGATTTTGAAGCTGCGCTGGCGCGTGCCGAGGCCAGCTGCGGGGTCATCCCCGCGGACGCCGCCGCGGTGATCGCCGCCACTTGCCGCGCCGACGAGATCGACTTTGACGCGCTGGCCGCCGCCGCCGTGGCGGGCGGCAACCTCGCCATTCCGCTCGTCAAGCAGCTCACCGCCCGCGTGGCCGCGCGCGACGCGCAAGCCGCGCGCTACGTGCACTGGGGCGCCACCAGCCAGGACGCGATCGACACCGGCATGGTGCTGCAATTGCGTGAAGCGCTGCAGGCCGTCGACGCCGATCTCAAGGCGCTTGGCCATGCCTGCGCTGCGCTCGCCACGCAGCACCGTGACACGCCGATGGTGGCGCGCACCTGGCTGCAGCACGCGCTGCCCACCACCTTTGGCCTCAAGGCCGCCGGCTGGCTCGATGCCCTTCTCCGCGACCTGCGCCGCCTCGGCGCCGCGCGCACGCAGGCTGCCGCGCTGCAATTCGGCGGCGCCGCCGGCACGCTGGCCAGCCTGGGTGCCGCCGCGCCGGCGGTGGCAACGGCGCTTGGCCGCGAGCTCTCGCTGGAGGTCGCCGCCACGCCCTGGCATGCCTACCGCGACCGCATGGTCGAGGTGGCCACCACGCTCGGCATGCTCGCCGGCACGCTGGGGAAGATCGCCCGCGACGTGTCGCTGATGATGCAGACGGAAGTCGCCGAGGTAGCGGAGCCCACCGGCCCCGGGCGCGGCGGCTCCAGCACCATGCCGCACAAGCGCAACCCGGTTGGCTGCGCCGCCGTGCTCACCGCCGCCGTGCGCGTGCCGCCACTGGTGGCGACCATGCTGGCCGGCATGGTGCAGGAGCATGAGCGCGCGCTGGGTGGCTGGCAGGCGGAATGGGATACCTTGCCGCAAATCGTCACGCTGGCAGCAGGGGCATTGCGGCAAATGCTGGAAGTGGTGGGAGGATTGCAGGTGGATGCCGCGCGCATGCGCGCCAACCTGGGCTTGACGCACGGGCTGATCCTGGCGGAAGCCGCCATGCTGGAGCTCGGCGGCAAGATTGGCCGGCTGCCCGCGCATCACCTGGTGGAAGGCGCCTGCCGCCGGGCTGGGGCCGAAGGCACGACATTGCGCGAAGCGCTGGGCGCGACCCTGGCCGAGGATCCCACGCATGCCGGGCTGATGGATGCGGCGGCGCTGGACCAGGTTTGCGATCCCGCCAACTATGCCGGGCAGGCCGGGGGCTTTGTCGATGCCGTACTGGCGGCATGGCGGCACGACGCCGCACAGCATTGAGATTGTTCCAGGACTGAAGAAGACACGTACCTGTATGTCGACTGACGCTGCGATTGGTTGCTTCGATCATTTGCTTCGACTAGACGCTTCGATCAGACGCTGCAATCGCGCGTTGTGAACTAACGCACCGAACCCAATTCTCTGGAGACCACCTTGCCTTTCATCACCCACGCCGGCAACCGCCTCTTCTACACGCTGGAAGGCCCGGCCACCGCGCCCGTCCTCATCTTCTCCAACTCGCTGGGCACCGACCACACGATGTGGGCGCCCCAGGCCGAAGCGCTGGGCAAGTCATTGCGCATCCTGCGCTATGACACCCGCGGCCACGGCCAGTCCGCATTGCCCCCGGGACCGAGCAGCGTGGCGGAGCTGGGCAGCGATGTCATTGCGTTGATGGACGCCTTGCAGATCCAGAAGGCCGCCTTCTGCGGCTTGTCGATGGGCGGCCTCACCGGCATGTGGCTGGGCGTGAACGCGCCGCAGCGCTTCACCCGCATCGTGCTGGCCAACACCGCGCCCAAGATCGGCACGCCCGATGCGTGGAACACGCGTATCGAAGGCGTGCTGCGCGACGGCATGGCGCCGCTGGTGGAAGGCTCGTTGCAGCGCTGGTTCACGCCAGCCTTCGTCAGCGCCGCCGGCAACCAGCTGGACGACCTGCGCAACGTGCTGACCGGCCTGGACGCGCGCGGCTATGCCGCCAACTGCGCGGCGGTGCGCGACGCAGACCTGCGCGAGGCGGTCAAGACGATTCCCGTGCCAGTGCTGGTGATTGCCGGCTGCGCGGACCCGTCCACCACGGCGGCGGAAGGGCGCGCGCTGGCCGACGCCATTCCGGGCGCGAAGTATCTGGAGCTGGAGGCGGCCCACTTGTCCAACCGCGAGCAGCCGGCGCGCTTCACCGAGGCGTTGCTGGACTTCCTGGGCGGCGATGCGCAACAGCCCGCCAGCCGTCCCGCCAACGATGGCGAGCGCTACCAGGCCGGCCTGGCCGTGCGCCGCGCGGTGCTGGGCAGCGCCCACGTGGATCGCTCGCTGGCCAAGCTCAATCCGCTGACCGAAGAGTTCCAGAACCTGATCACGCGCTATGCATGGGGCGAGATCTGGACGCGCGAAGGCTTGCCGCGCCATTCGCGCAGCCTGATCACCATCGCCATGATGGTGGCGCTCAACCGCAGCGACGAACTCAAGCTGCACCTGCGCGCCGCGGCCAACAACAACGTGAGCCGCGACGAGGTCAAGGAAGTGCTGCTGCAGACCGCGATCTATTGCGGCGTGCCGGCAGCCAACTCGGCCTTCCATATGGCGGAGGAAGTGTTTGCCGCGGTGGATGCGGAAGTTGCGGCCAAGGGCTAGTTCTCCAGCTCGATGCCCTGCTTCGCCACCAGGGCCTTGATCCTGCCGCGTTCGGCCTGGATGTCCGCGGCGAAGCGCTCGGGCGTGTTGCCGGCGGGCTCCGCGCCTGCCGCGCGCAAACGCTCCTGCAGCGCGGGCTCGGCCAGTACCTTGGCCGCTTCGGCCTGGATGCGCTGCACGATGGCATCCGGGGTGCCGGCTGGTGCCACCAGGCCGTACCAGGCGCCGTCATTCACGGCCTTCAGCCCAAGTTCCGCGAAAGTGGGAACGTCCGGCAGCGCGGGCAGGCGCTTGGGCCACGCAACCGCCAGCGCGCGCAGCTTGCCGCTCTTGATGTATGGCATGGACGAGGGCAGGTTGTCGAACATCATGTTGACCTGGCCGCCCATCAGGTCGTTGAGTGCCGGGCCGGCACCTTTGTAAGGCACGTGGACGAGACGGGTGCCGGTAGCCGCCTGGAACTGCTCGGCCATGATGTGCGTGCCGCTGCAGGTGCCGGTGCTGGCGAACGACAATTTGCCCGGGCTGCGCTGGATCATGTCGAGCAGCGCCCGCGCATCGCTTGCCGCGAAATCCCGCCTGACCGTCAGCACGTTCGCCGTATTCGCCAGGTTGGTGATCGGCCGCAAGCTCTTGTCCGCATCGTAGGGAAGGTGCGCGTTGCAGGCGGGATTGACCACGTGCGTGCTGACCGTGGCCATGCCCAGCGTGTAGCCGTCGGCAGCGCTGCGCGCCACGAACCCCATGCCGATGCTGCCGCCGGCGCCTGGCTTGTTATCGATGACGATGGCCTTGCCCAGCCGCTGCCCGAGCCGGTCAGCGACCACCCTGGCCACGTAGTCGGTCGTGCCGCCTGCGGGAAAGGGCACCACCAGCGTGATCGGCCTGGCGGGGAACACCTCGGCTTGCACCGCGAGGCTCGTCGCGGCCAGCAAGACGGTGAGCAAGGCCCGGCGCATTGGATGGTAAAGCGGTGAACAGGATTTCATTGAGGGTCTCCAAGGACGACGGGTTGCAGGTCGATGCGCATGGCGGCCAGCATCGAACGGAACGCCGATGCGGTATGCGTTGGGTTTTCCGTGACAGCACAAACGACCCGGCCTGTGCCGGTTGTCGTCAGGCACTCGAGCGCTTCGATCGAGGCGCGCACCGGATCGACGAAGGCCTTGCCGGGAAACAGCCGCTGGAAGTAGGCATCGAGCCAGGGCAGGTGCGTGGACGACAACGTGAAGACATCAATCTCTGGTTGCGTGGCGAGAATTGCACGCACGAAGGCGTCGACTTGCGCGGCGGTGCGCGCGGGATCGGTCAGGAACGCACCCGACTCCACCAGGTCGACCAGGGCGGAGGCGTTGAACGAAAATGCTTGCCCGCGCCCCCGGCTGGCCGCGGCGATATACGCGCCAAGCTCGGGACTCTGCACCATCGAGCGCACGCCCAGGACGCCGATTTGCCGGGACTTCGACAGCGCCAGGGCCTCGGCAACCGGCGGCACCACGCCAAATAGCGGCACGCTGGCGGTGCGGCGCAAATCCTCCAGCACGGTGACCGAAGGCGCATTGGACGCCATCAGGATGGCGCTCGCGCCCAGCCCCTGCAGGCGTTGCACGGCTTGCGCCGTGACCTCCAGCAAGGCCTGCCTGTTTTTGCCGCCGTAGGGAAAGCTGGCGCGGTCGGCGAGATAGATCAGGTCCTGGCTGGGGAAGCGCTCCTGAAGGAGCCGTACGGCGGCATAGCTGCCGATGCCGGCGTCGAAGACACCAATGGGTTGATGCAGCGTGGCGAAGGGATCCATGACATTTCGGTGAGTGGGTTCGCCTGGACTATCGCGCCAGATTGGTACAATTAAAAGTGCCGAAAACTGATTTTTTAATTGGGCCATTTATGCCAAAGATGCGCGATGCCGAAGTGCTGGACCTGGCGGTGCTGCCAAGGAATGCGGGAGAGGCCAAGCAGGCCTGGGTGTATCGCAACATCCGCCAGGCCATTCTCGGTGGCAGCCTGCAGCGCGGCGCCAGGCTGGCGTCCACCCGTTCGCTCGCGGCGCGTTGGGCGGTGTCGCGGGGGATCGTGGAGCTGGCGTTCGATCAGTTGCGGCTGGAGGGGTATATATCGAGCCGGGTCGGCTCGGGCTCGCGCGTGAGCGCCAGGCTGCCTGAAGATTTCTCGCTGCAGGAAATCAGCCAACCCGCGGCGCAGTCCATCGCTCCCCCGACAGCCGTGGCGCCGCCGACGCGCGTCGTGGCGGGCCTGCCCTTCGTGGCCCGCCTGGCCGATCCCGCCTTGTTCCCGCTCGACGAATGGCGCAGCCATGTCAGCCGCGCGCTGCGGTCGTTGTCCGCGCAGCAACTTGGCGACGACGATCCCTGCGGCGACCTGGCCTTGCGTGGGGAAATCGCCGCCTACCTGCGGGCGACCCGCGGCATCCGCTGCGATGCCGGCCAGCTGATGATCGTCACCGGCATCCGGCAGGCGATCGACCTGACCGCGCGCGTGGTGCTGCGCGAGCAAGGCCGCGTGCTGCTGGAGGATCCCGCCTATCTCTCGGCGGTGCCGCTGTTCGGCTTGTCCTCGCAGCGCATCTCGCCGGTGCCGGTCGATGAGGAAGGCATCTCGATGGACGGTATTCGCCAGCATGCGGATGCCGCGCTGGTGTACGTCACGCCCGCCCACCAGGCGCCGTTGGGCCTGACGATGTCCGTGAGCCGGCGGCTGGCCCTGCTCGACTGGGCGCAGGCGCACGGTGCCTGGATCCTGGAGGACGACTACGACAGCGAGTTCAACTACAGCCGCGCGCCGCTGCCCGCGCTCAAGGCACTGGATGGCGGCGATCGCGTGATCCACTGCGGCAGTTTCAACAAGAGCCTCTATGCCTCGCTGCGGATCGGCTATGTGGTGATGACGGATGCGTTGCGGCCGGCCTTGCGCCAGTTGCGCGCCACCACCGGCCGCTCCAACAGCCTGGTGGAGCAACTCGCGCTCGCCTCCTTCATCCGCTCCGGGGCGCTATCGCGCCACCTGCGCGTCTCCAGGAACGTCTACCTGCGCCGCCGCGATATGGTGCTGGCGGTGTTGCGCGGGGTCCTTGGCGAACACCTGCGCGTAAGCGGGGAGCATGCCGGGTTTCATTTCGTGCTGTGGCTGCCGGACGGCGTCAGCGAGCGCCAGGTGGTGCAGGCCTGTGCCGGCGCAAACCTGGCGCTGCAGGGCATCAGCGAGTTCTGCCGGGAGCGGGTGCTGCCGCCGGCGCTGGTGATCGGCTATGCCGCGGCGCAGGACGATGTGCTGCGCGACGCGGCGATGCGGCTGGCGCAGGAAATAGCAGCACTCGCTCAGCCCGGTGGCACGAACTCGGTGACCTCCAGTTCGAAGCCCGCGATATTGCGATAGGGCACCGGCTGGCTCAGCAGCCGCAGCTTGCGCGCACCCTGGTCCCGCAGGATCTGCGCCCCCACGCCCAGGGCCCGCTGCGCGAACGATGGCGGCTTGGGTTGTTCTTCGGCGTGGCCCAGGCGCGCGACCTGGTCGAGCAGCCGCTGCGGCGGCTCGCGCTCGGCCAGCAAGACCAGGATGCCGCAACCCTCCGCGCCGATGCGCGCCAGCGAGCGCGCCAGGTTCCAGCCTGGCGCGTGCGCCGCCTGGGTTTGCGCTGACTCGAAGGCGAGCACATCGCGCAAGGTCTCCACCGTCTGCACGCGCGTCAGCACCGGCTTGCCCGGCTCCGGGCGGCCCAGCACCAGCGCCAGGTGCACGGCGTCGACGGGTTCGTCGTGGTACGCATGCACGGCGAACTCGCCGTAGGGCGTGGCCAGCCGGCTGCTCTGGCTGCGGCGCAGCGCGCCCTCCACCAGCAGGCGATGATGGATCAGGTCGCTGATCGCGCAGACCATCAGCCCGTGCTCGCGGGCGAAGGCCAGCAGCGCGGCGCCGCGCAGCAACTCGCCGGCATCGTCCAGCAACACCGTATATGCGCCGGCGGCCTCGCGGCCCGCCAGCCTGGGCAGGTCCGAGCAGGCTTCGGCGAAACCGGCGCGGCGCAGCACGCCGTCGGGTTGCGCCACGATGGGAAAGACATGGCCGGGCTGGACCAGGTGGCCGGCCCTGGCATGCGCGGCGCTGGCAACGCGCATCGTCAGCGCTCGGTCGGCGGCGGAGATGCCGGTGGAGACGCCATCCACAGCTTCGATCGACACGGTGAAGGGCTCGCGCTGCCTGCCAGTGCCCGCCATCATCGGCAAGCTCAACTGCCGCCGCCTGGATTCGGTGATGGCCAGGCAGACCAGGCCGCGCGCGTGCGCCGCCATGAAGTTGACGTCGGCCTCGCTGATCTTGTCCGCTGCGACCAGCACGCATCCGCTGGACTCCGCCGTGTCGTCCTCGGTGACCACGACCCGCTGGCCGGTGGCGATGGCGCGCAGCACGTCGCCGATCGGTGCGGGGCTCATGCCGCCTCCCGCTCATCGGCAAAGGCGGCGCGCAAGGCGGCCGCTGCCTGGTCGAGCGCGGCGTCGGCCGCGTCGAGCAAGCCCTGCATGCTCATGAAGCCATGGATCTGCCCAGGCCAACGATGGACCGCGGCGGCCACGCCAGCGCGCTGCATGGCGGCGCCGTAGGCCTCGCCCTGATCGCGCAGGGGATCCTATTCGGCCGTAATGATGGTGGCCGGCGCCACGCCCGCCAGTTCGCGCTGGCGCAGCGGGCTGGCGCGCACATCGGCGGCGTGGCGCGGGTCGGGCGGCTCGGGGAGATAGTGGCGGGCATACCAGCGCAGCATGTCCTCGGTCAGGAAGCAGCCCTGCGCGAAGCTGCGCCAGCTGCCGGATTCGTCCGCGCAATCCAGGTAGGGATACAGCGGCAACTGGTGGCGCAGCGCCACGCTGCCGCGCAATTGCTGGCACGCGACCGCGGCCAGGTTGCCGCCCGCGCTGTCGCCGGCGACCGCCAGCCTGTCCGGCAACGCCCCCAGTTCGGCGGCGTGCGCCGCGCTCCAGCGCAGCGTCGCGCAGGCATCGTCGGCGGCCGCGGGAAAGCGTGCCTCCGGCGCCAGCCGGTAGCCGACCGACAGCACCAGGGTGCCCGCGCGGTTCGCCAGCGAGCGGCAGATATTGTGGTGGGTTTCGATCCCGCAGGCGACGAAGCCACCGCCATGGAAGAACACCGTGAGCGGCCAGGGGCCATTGCCATGCGGCCTGTAGAGGCGGGCGGGCAAGGGGCCGGCGGCACCGGCCACGCTCAGCTCGCGTTCTTCCGCGACCGCATCGCCCGGTGCGAACGGTGGCTGCGCGGCCAACACTGCCCGGTAGGCCTGTGGTGTGATGGTGGTGAAGTCGAGTGGCGGGAACTGCGCCATGGCGGCGAGCAGGGCGCGGACTTGCGGATCGAATTCGAATGGCATTGGCTTTTCCTTGTGCAGGCGGGAGGAAGTGCAGGGAAGTGGGTGCGGGCGCGCTTTAGAAGGCGAATGCGGGCGTCTTGCCGCTGGCAATGCCGTTCGCGCGCGCTTGCGCGGCGGCGGCGGCTTCGGCATGCGGCAGGATCCAGAAGTCTCCGGCGGCGACGCCGTCGAGGATGTGCCGTGCCATGGTTGCCGCCGGCATGCCCTGCGCGATGGTCGCGCGTAGCGCCTGGTTCATGACGCCGACGCCGCTTTGCGCGCCTGCCGGCAGGTCGAGGGCGATGCCGGTGGCCACGGGGCCGGGGCACGCCACCGACACCTTGAGCGGCAGCCCCGCCGCCTGCAGCTCCATCGCCAGGCTCTCGCTCAACGCCACCACGCCCTGTTTGGACACGGTATAGGGCGTAAGCCAGGGACCCACGGAAAGCCCTGCCATGGAAGCGATGTTGACGATATGCCCGTTGCCTTGCGCCGCCAGGTTCAGGCGGATGATCGATTCCATCAGGCGCGGCGAAGCGTCCGCGGCGAGCGCGAAAGGCGCGCCGCCAGCGTTGTGAATCACGATATCCAGCGAGCCGCGCGATATCGCCGCGGGGATCCTGTACCTGGTATCCGACGCGGCCCGCTACATGACTGGTGCGGAACTGGTGATCGACGGCGGCTATACGGCGCGTTGAGCGTCTTCATCTTCAATGAGGAAGGGAATGACCATCGACATGACCGCGACTACGGCCACGGCTACGACCATGACCACGAACAAAAGCGCCGACATGAAGGCCGCCTTGCTCGCCTACGTGGCCGCTTTCAATGCGGCGGACGCCGAGCGCGTGGCGGCGCTGTTTGCCGACAACGCGACCGTCGAGGACCCCGTTGGCAGCCCGGCGATTGCCGGGCGAGAGAACATCCTCGCCTTCTACCGGCACGCGACCTCGCTCGGCGCGCGTCTGGAAGTGGTGGCGCCGCCGCGGGGCTCGCACGGCAATGCCGCGGCCTTGAGCTTCGCGGTGTACGCGCAAATGCAGGGGCACTCGGTACGCATCGACGTGACCGACGTGCTGACCTTCGGTGCCGACGGGCGCATTACCGGCATGCGCGCCTACTGGGGGCCGGATGACGTGCATCCGCAATAGGGTGCGGCCTGGCCTGGCTGCCGCGTGGCCATGGTAAGGCGTTGCCCGCGTGATGCGGCCGTCACGCGCGAGTGCATCCTTGCCAGCGCGGAACTACTGTTCGAGCGCCAGGGCGTGCAATCCGTCACGCTGGCGCAGGTGGCCAGCGCGATAGCCATGACACGCGGCGCGATCTACGGGCACTTCCGTAGCCGCGCCGACCTGCTGGCCGCCGTCATGGCGCGCGCGGAGGCGCATATTGCCGGCCGGCTCGCCCCCATCGCCGGTAACGTCCGCGGCCTGGCCCGCCTGGAGCTGGAGCGCGCGCTGGCGACGATGTTGCAGGACGAGGCCGTGCTGCGCTATGCGGGCATCGTCCTCGGCTTGCTGCACCACGCTTGCACGCCTGCGTGCGAGCTATGCCAGCTGACGGTCCGCATCCGTGCCCGTGGCAAGGCGCTGTGCGACGGCCTTGGCGCGCTGCTGGGCGAGCGGGACAAGGCCGCGCTGCTGGCGGCGCACCTCTGGGGCCTGCTATGCGCCCGTTCGCTGCGGCTGGCGCCGGTGGACCTGGCGGGGTGCGTCGGGCCGCTGCTGCGGCTGTATGGGGAATAGCCGGCTGTTACGGTAGCGTCTCGCCGGATTTCCCTCGTCCATCGCACATCCAGTCCCTCGGCTCACGGTGCGCGCAGGTGTAGGGGATCGCCCCTAGTCTGCTTGGACGAGGAAATTCTTCGCTCCAGTGGCTACCTTTAAGTCCATGAGACCGTGCCGGCGCCAGCGCAGCGCTACAAGAGCACGGCAGCGGGAAAAGAAGGGATACGAGCATAGAGGAGACAGTCGTGAAGGCTCGATATCGCATCACTTGTCTGTTGGCCGCCGGCGCGGTACTGGCGCTGGGCTTCGCCGCCGGCGTGATTACGGCCTCGCCTCCCGCCCGGGAGGACGGCGCGAGCGAACGCGCACCAGCCGCCGCGGCGGCCGCGACGGCCGCGACGGATATGCGGGCGGCAGTGGACGCCGCGCTGACCTATTGCGACGATGCCTGCCGGCAGAGCCGGGGCATCGCGGCCGTGACGGCGATGGGTCATCGCCCGCCGCCGTAGTGCCAGGGCGCTCCGGGGTCTGCCCGGCGCACTGGCGGCTGCCTCAAGCCACTTCGGCCACGCGAATCTCCGCCAGCAGTTTCTTCAACTCCGGCACGCAAGACCCGCAGTTGCCGCCAGCCTTGACGCAGGCTGTGACTTCGGCCGGCGTCTTGAGGTCGTGCTTGCGCACGGCATCGCAGATGGTATTGCGGCCCACGCCGAAGCAGGAGCACACCGTGGGGCCAGCATCTTCGCCTTTTTCCATCGGCTGGCCCAGCAGCAAGCCCATGCGGTCGGTGTCTTCCAGGCGCTCCTTGGCGAACAGCGTGGACAGCCAGGCGCGCGAGGGCAGCTCAGGGCGGGTGGAGATATAGATGCAGGTATCGAGGCGTTCGTTCACCACGTGGCCGGCGTGGTAGATGCCGGCGGTGCGGTCCTCGTATTCGATCCAGTCCGCGTCGGGATCGTCGATGCCCAGCAACTGGCGCGCCCACGCGGCGCGGTCCGTCACGTTCTCGCGGCCCGCGAACTCGTAGCGCTGGAACTGGCGGCCCTGGATGCGCGTCCAGTAGGTGAGGGCGTCGGCCTGGAGGTCGTGCCGGCTCAGCACAAAGCCATGCCAGGACACGCGGAATTCTTCCACGCGTACCGGCGTGTGCTTGAACTCGGGTTCGCCCGACACAGGATCCACCACTGGGTTGACCAGTGCGCCCACGCGCGCGTCCGAGCTGAACTGGCTGTTCCAGTGAATCGGCACGAACACGCTGCCGCGCGGGATGCCGCCGCTGTGCTGCACGCGTGCCACCATGGCACCCCAGCGCGTGGTCACGCGCGCCAGCTTGCCTTCGCCCACGCCGCATAGCAGGGCGTCCTGCGGATGCATGTCGACAAAGGGCTCGGCGATATGGTCGGCCAGCTTCGGCGACTTGCCGGTGCGAGTCATGGTGTGCCACTGGTCGCGCACGCGGCCGGTGTTGAGCACCAGCGGGAATTCGTCGTCGGTGGCGTGGAACGGGGCGCGCGGCGCCGTGGCGACAAAGCGGGCGCGGCCATCGGGATGGGCGAAGCGGCCGTCGGCAAACAGGCGAGCGGTGCCGCCGGCCGTGCTGGCGAGGCTCCCTGCGGGCGCGACCAGCACAGGCCATTGCACCGGCGCGAGGGCGTCGAATTGCTTCTGGCTCATGCCTGCCAGTCCGGCCAGGTCGAACACGCGAGGCGCGTGGGCGCGATCGCTGCTGCCGGCGTTCCGGTATGCGCTCAGTCGCGCATGCTCGTCGAAGATTTCATGCGGCCCGGCAAAGTCGAATCCACTAAAGCCCATGCGTGTCGCGACGTCGCACAGGATCTTCCAGTCGGCACGGGCCTCGCCGGGTGCCGGCAGGAAAGCACGCTGGCGCGAGATCCGGCGCTCGGAGCTGGTGACCGTGCCGCTCTTCTCGCCCCAGCCCAGCGCCGGTAGCAGGATATGCGCGGCATCATTGGTGTCGGTGCGCAGCATGATGTCGGAGCTGACCACCAGCTCGCATTTGGCCAGCGCGCGGCGGGCCTGGTCGGCGTCGGGCAGGCTCACCACCGGGTTGGTGGCGATTACCCACACGGCCTTGACGCGGCCTTGCTCGATGGCTTCGAACAGTTCCACCGCCTTCAGGCCCGGCTTGTCCGCGATGGCGGGCGAGCCCCAGAACGATTGCACGATCTCGCGGTGCAGCGGATCGGCAAGCTCCATATGCGCCGCCAGCATATTGGCCAGGCCGCCTACCTCGCGCCCGCCCATGGCGTTGGGCTGGCCGGTCAGCGAGAAGGGCCCCATGCCGGGCCGGCCAACGCGACCAGTGATCAGGTGGCAGTTGATGATGCTGTTGACCTTGTCGGTGCCGGCCGACGACTGGTTCACGCCCTGCGAGAAGCCGGTCACAACCTTCGGCGTGGCCGCGAACAGTGCATAGAAGCCACGCAACGCTTCGGGATCGAGCTTGCAGGCCTTGGCCACCTTGGCAACATCGGTGCAGTCCGGGCCGGCGGCCGCCAGCGCGGCGTCCAGGCCGCTGGTGTGGGCGTCGATGAATGCCTGGTCCACCGCGCCGTGCTGCGCCAGGTAGTGCAGCAAGCCGTTGAACAGCCACACGTCGGTGCCCGGCTTGACGGGGAGATGCAGGTCGGCCAGCTCGCACGTAGCGGTGCGGCGCGGGTCGATCACCACCAGCTTCATCTCCGGCCGGGCTTCCTTGGCCTTCAACAGGCGCTGGAACAGGATTGGGTGGCACCAGGCGGTGTTGGAGCCGACCAGCACCACCAGGTCGGCCTGTTCCAGGTCTTCGTAGTTGCCTGGCACCAGGTCCTCGCCAAAGGCGCGCTTGTGGCCGGCCACGGCCGACGACATGCACAGGCGCGAATTGGTGTCGATATTGGCGCTGCCGATAAAGCCTTTCATCAGCTTGTTGGCGACGTAGTAGTCCTCGGTCAGCAACTGGCCGGACACGTAGAGCGCCACGGCATCGGGGCCATGCTCGGCGATGATGTCCTTGAAGCCTTGGGCAACGGTGTCAAGCGCACGGTCCCACGAAACTTGCTGCAGGGTGCCATCGGCGTCGCGCATCTGCGGGTGCAGCAGGCGGCCCTCCAGGCCGACGGTTTCCGCCAGCGCGGAGCCTTTCACGCACAGGCGGCCCTGGTTGGAACCGTGGCTAGCGTCGCCGGCCACCTCCACGCTGCCGTCGGCATGGCGCGTGGCGCGCACGCCACAACCCACGCCGCAATAGGGGCAGGTGGTATCGGTGACGGCGGACGACGCGTTGACGGACAGCACGGTGCGCGAACCGGAGGAGAGGATGACTGGGATATCGGACAGGTTCACGGTAGCGCTCAAAGCTGGCGATCAATCGGGGACTGGTTAGTTCGAGCGGTCAAGCCGCCATGGCCTCGCACTGTGCCTTGCCAAACAGCAGCCGCTGGCGCATGGCGCCAACCTTGGCGCCGCTCTGGATCAGGTCGAAGTACCAGGGCCCGTCCTGCACGTCGCCGTACAGAACCGCCCCGACCAGCCGCCCGTCCTGCAGCACCAGCCGCTTGTACATGCCGCGGCGCGGATCGCGCATCACCAGGTCCTCGCTGTCCTCGCCACCGATAAAGTCGCCGGCGGAATACAAATCCACGCCGGTCACCTTTAGCTTGGTCGCGGTGGCTTGCTGCACATAACGGCGATGGCCGGCCCCGGCCAGGTGCGCGGCGGCCACGCGCGCCTGTTCCCAGATCGGCGCCACCAGGCCGAAGGTGGCCTGGCGGTGCTGGACGCACTCGCCCACGGCATACACGCGCGGGTCGTAAGTCTGCAAGGTGTCGTCCACCACGATGGCGCGCTCGCAGCGCAGCCCGGCTTGCTGGGCCAGTTCGATATTGGGACGCACGCCGGCGGTCATCACCACCAGGTCGGCGGGTATCTGGGTACCGTCTTTAAAGCATACGCCGGTGACGCGGTCTTCCCCAAGGATGCCGCTGGTATTGGCGTTGAGCAGGAAGCGCAGGCCCTTGCGTTCCAGCGCCTGCTTGAGCAGCGCGGCGGCAGGCTTGTCGAGCTGGCGCTCCATCAGGCTGTCGGCAACGTGCACTACGCTCACATCCATGCCCTGGCGCATCAGGCCGTTGGCGGCTTCCAGGCCGAGCAGGCCGCCGCCGATCACTACCGCGTGGCGATGGTTGCGGGCCGCCGACAGCATGGTTTCCACGTCCTGGATGTCGCGAAAGGCAATCACGCCGTCGAGCTGGTGGCCCGGCACCGGGATGATGAAAGGCTTGGAACCGGTGGCCAGCAGCAGCCGGTCATAGCCGACTTCGCGCCCGGATTGCGAGCGCACCAGGCGGCGCCGGCGGTCGATCGCCACCACCGGGTCGCCGGCCAGGAGTTCGATGCCGTTCTGCTCGTACCACTCGCGGGTGTTGAGCATGATGTCCGCGACCGTCTTCTCGCCCGCCAGCACCGGCGAGAGCAGGATGCGGTTGTAGTTGCCGTGCGGCTCGGCGCCGAACACGGTGATGTCATGGAGGTCCGGCGCGAGCTTGAGCAGTTCCTCGACCGTGCGCATGCCGGCCATGCCGTTGCCGACCACCACCAGGCGGGGTTTGGGGTTTGTGGTCATGCGGCCACCCAGACCTTGCCGTCATAGACCCGGGCCGGGTACGCCGTGATCGAGTGCTCGGGCGCTTCCAGGCATTCGCCGGTCTGGAGATCGAAATGGTGCTTGTAGATTGGCGACGCCACCACGATGCGCTCGCCCAGGCTGCCCACCAGGCCACGCGACAGCACGGCGGCATTGGAATTGGGATCGTAGTTGGAGACGGCGAACACCCGGTCGCCCTGGTCGCCCTGGCCGCCAAGGTTGTCGCTCTGGCCCGCGCCGACCCGGAAGACGGCGATCTGCGCCTTGTCCACCAGTGCGCACACGCCGGTATTGGGCACGATGTCGCGCAGGGTGCAAACGGCGGTCCAGGTTTCGGAATGGTGGGTGTGGCTCATGATGTTCTCCTTGGGCGTTAGCGCGAGACGATGGTTCCGGACGGTTCAGGCTGCCTTGACGATCACGGGGATCTGCTCAAGCCGGGAGCGACGCAAGTTCCGTTCCTCCGGCGTGGCGGGGCGGATCTGGCCGCGCTCTTCCATGAAGACCAGGTTGTCGTCGCGCAGGTCGCTGTTGACGAAATGGCGGAAGCGCTTGCGGGTTTCCGGGTTGGTCACGGCGGCCTTCCATTCGTCTTCGTAGGTGTCCACCACGTGTTGCATCTGCGCTTCCAGTTCCGCGCCGATGCCCAGGCTGTCTTCCAGCACCACGGCCTTGAGGTAGTCCAGACCGCCTTCCATGTTGTCGCGCCAGACGCTGGTGCGTTGCAGGCGGTCGGCGGTGCGCACGTAGAACATCAGGAAGCGGTCCACATAGCGCAGCAGCGTTTCGCGGTCCAGGTCGCTGGCCAGCAGTTCGGCGTGGCGGGGTTTCATGCCGCCATTGCCGCACACGTACAGGTTCCAGCCGCGCTCGGTGGCGATGATGCCCACGTCCTTGCCTTGTGCCTCGGCGCACTCGCGGGTGCAGCCGGAAACACCAAACTTGATCTTGTGCGGCGCGCGCAGGCCCTTGTAGCGGTTCTCGATCTCGATGGCCAGGCCGACCGAGTCGTCCACGCCGTAGCGGCACCACGTGGAGCCCACGCAGGACTTCACGGTGCGCAGCGACTTGCCGTAGGCATGGCCCGACTCGAAGCCGGCCGCGATCAGTTCTTCCCAGATCATCGGCAGCTCTTCCACGCGGGCGCCAAACATGTCGACCCGGGCGCCGCCGGTGATCTTGGTGTACAGGCCGTACTTCTTGGCCACCTGGCCCACGGCGATCAGGCCGTCGGGGGTGACCTCGCCGCCCGGCATGCGCGGCACCACCGAGTAGGTGCCATCCTTCTGGATATTGCCCAGGAAGTAATCGTTCGAATCCTGCAGGCTGGCGTGCTCTTCCTTGAGCACGAACTCGTTCCAGCACGAGGCCAGGATGCTCGCCACGGTCGGCTTGCAGATATCGCAGCCCAGGCCCTTGCCGTGCGCCGCCAGCAGTGCGTCGAAGGTCTTGAAGCCACCCACGCGCACCAGGTGGTAAAGCTCCTGGCGCGAGTAGGCAAAGTGTTCGCACAGGTGGTTGTTGACCGCCAGGCCTTGCTTCTTCATCTCGGCCTTCATCACCTGCGTGACCAGCGGCACGCAGCCGCCGCAGGTGCTGCCGGCCTTGGTGCAGCTCTTCATCGCACCGATGGTGGTGGTGCCATTGCACACGGCGGCGCAGATATCGCCCTTGGTGACGTTGTTGCACGAGCAGATCTGCGCGGAATCGGGCAGCGCATCGGCGCCCAGCCCCGGCTTGGCCTGGCCGTCGGAGGACGGCAGGATCAGGAATTCCGGCGACTCGGGCAGCTCGATCTTGTTGAGCATCATCTGCAGCAGGGTGCCGTATTCCTCGGCATCGCCCACCAGCACGCCACCCAGCAGGTACTTGCCGCATTCGGACACCACCAGCTTCTTGTAGACCTGCTTGCGCTCGTCGGTGAACTGGAAAGAGCGGCTGCCGGGCGCGTTGCCGTGCGGGTCGCCCAGGCTGGCCACGTCGACGCCCATCAGCTTGAGCTTGGTGCTCATGTCGGCGCCGGCGAACTCGGCCTGGTGGCCCAGCAGGTGCTTGGCGGCAACGCGGGCCATTTCATAGCCGGGGGCTACCAGGCCGTAGATCTTGCCTTCCCACAGCGCGCATTCGCCGATGGCGTACACGTTGGGGTCGGAGGTCAGGCATTGGTTGTCCACCGTGATGCCGCCGCGCTCGCCGATGGCCAGGCCGCTGGCGCGGGCCAGTTCGTCGCGCGGGCGGATGCCGGCGGAGAACACGATCATGTCGGTGTCCAGATGGCTGCCATCGGCAAAATTCATGCGATGGGTGCCGTCTTCGCCGTCGACGATCTCAACGGTGTTCTTGCGGGTGTGCGCGGTCACGCCGAGGTCTTCGATCTTCCGGCGCAGCATGGCGCCGCCGCCGTCGTCCACCTGCACCGCCATCAGGCGCGGGGCAAATTCCACCACATGGGTTTGCAGGCCCATGTCGCGCAGTGCCTTGGCGCATTCCAGGCCCAGCAGGCCGCCGCCGATCACCACGCCGGTCTTGGAGCGGGCGCCGCATTCCTGCATGGCTTCCAGGTCTTCGATAGTGCGGTAGACGAAGCAATCCTTGCGGTCCTTGCCCGGCAGCGGCGGCACGAAGGGGTAGGAGCCGGTGGCCATGATCAGCTTGTCATAGGACAGCGTCTCGCCGGTGGAAACCGTCACCGTCCTGGCCGCGCGGTCGATGCCGGTGGCGCGGGCGTTCAGGCGCAGCAGCATATTGCTGCGCTCGAAGAAGCCGGCTTCCACCAGCGAGAGATCCTCGGCGGACTTGCCCGCGAAGAATTCGGACAGGTGCACGCGGTCATAGGCGGGACGCGGCTCCTCGCACAGCACCGTGACTTCGATATCTTGCGAGCCAGCCTCGGCCAGGCATTCCAGGAATTTGTGGCCGACCATGCCGTGGCCGATGATGATCAGTTTCATGATGATTTCCTTGTTCTATGGGGCCGCTGGTGCGTGTGCTTGTGTGGAGTCGTTGCGTCGGGCGGGCTCAGGAGCCGGAGCCGGCCAGCGCGTTGTCGAACAGCGCCTGCTCGCTGGCCTTGTGCTCGGCCGAGAAACGCACGGCGATGGCGCACAGGGCGGAGACGATGGCCGCCGCGCCGAGCACGGTCAGCGTTTGCTGCAGGTTGCCCCCCAGGCCCTTCATCAGGAAGCCCGCCGCCACGGCGCCCACATTGCCGCCGGCGCCGATGATGCCGGCCACGCCGCCGAGCGCCTTGCGATCGATAAAGGGCACCAGCGCATAGGTAGCGCCGCAGGCCATATGGGTGAACAGGCCGAAGCTCAGCATGGCGACCACGGCCGCCACGACGCTATGCGCCTGGGCAAACCACAGCAGGCCCAGGCCTTCGCCCAGGATCAGCACGAACAGCAGCATGGAACGCGCATCCAGGCCGCGGCGCAGCGCAGCCTTGTCCGACAGCCAGCCACCCAGCGCACGGGCGAACAAGGCGAGCAGGCCGAAGCTGGCGGCGGCCAGGCCGGCGCTGCTGAGCGACAGGCCGAAGTGATCCACGTAATAGGTAGCGGCCACGTTGTGGATAAAGATCTCCACGCCGAAGCAGGCGCCATAGGTAATGAACAGCATCCACACGCGGTAGTTGGTGGCAGCGGCGACAAAGCTGGCCCAGCCGCCTTTCTTGCCGCTGTCGATGGCGATGCCGCGTGCGCGCAGATCCTTGAAGTCGCCTTGCGGGCAGTCCTGTGTATAGCGCCAGTACAGCACTGCCATGATCAGCATCAGCACGCCCGGTACCAGCAGCGCCAGGCGCCAGCCCATGGTGTGGCTCACGCCCAGCATCAACACGCCACCCAGCAGCAGCGGCATCAGCGCTTGCGCCGCGCCACCGCCGGCATTGCCCCAACCGGCGGCTGCCGCGTTGGCGGTGCCCACCACATTGGGCGCGAACATCACCGAGGTGTGGTACTGCGTGATCACGAAGCTCGCGCCCACCGCGCCGATCAGCAGGCGGAAGAACAGGAACGCCTCGTAGCTCTGCGCCATCGCCACGCCCAGCACGGGGATCGCACCCAGCGCGAGCAGGCCGGTGTAGGCGCGGCGGGGACCGAAGCGGTCGCACAGCGGGCCGATGGCCAGCCGCACGAGAATGGTCACGGCCACCGCGGCGATATTGATATTGGCGATCTGGTCGGGAGTCAGGCCGAACTCGCCCTTGAGCACCGGCATCAACGGAGCGCAGGCGAACCATGCGAAGAAGCACACGAAGAAAGCCATCCACGTCAGGTGGAAGGCGCGCATCTGCGGGGTGCGCAGGCTTAGCAGTTCGATGCGGGTGGCTTTGCCGGTCATCATGGCTCCATAAAAACAAATGGCGTCCCGCAATCCGGTCGTGAAGACCAGATCAGGGGACGCCGTTGTCCTGGTGGCAGCGGTGAAGACCGTTACCACCCTGTGTGGGGTGAGCGGGCCGCCGTTGGTCCGCTCGCGTCTTATTACGCAAGCGGCGTGCCAGGGCTGTTTGTGATGGATGGAGGGGGTTTTGCGCTGCGCAGGGGCGTCAGGCCGGGAGGGGATGCGCCGAGGTGGGGCGGGGCGGCACGGTCATGGTGCAGTGCAATGAGCGGGGGCGGTGCGCGCTATGGTGCAAGGGATAGCCGGCACGAGGCGGTCCATGCTTTGACCGTGGATGCTGGGGTAAGTGATGTTTATGCTACTTCCACCTGCGCTATAGCGGAGGCAAGACTGAACACGCAGAAGCCAATTTCAGTTTCCGCGCTCTGCCACCCAATCACACCCCATGTTTGGAGAATGGGATGCCGGCAGTGTGTGGATTGCCTTCCTTGGAGTCCTCGGGCAAGAGATTGCCATCGTCGAGCGCTGCATCGGCGTTAGCGGTAGCGGGAAAGCGCTCGGGATAGAGATGCCGCTGCGCAACCTCGTGGTCAAACGTGCCGGACCACTTGGCAATGACCACGGTTGCGACGCTGTTGCCGATCGTATTGCAGGTGGAGATCGCCATCGACAGAAAGCGGTAGACACCGAATATCACGGCAAGTCCTTCGACCGGAAGCATCCCGGTCGACGTCACGGTGGCGGCGAAGACCACGAAGGAACCGCCGGAGACCGTTGCCGCGCCCTTGGAAGTCAGCAGCATCAGCAACAGGATGCCGATCTGCTGATCCAGCGACAGCGGCACGCCGTAGGCATGCGAGATGAACATCACGCCCATTGCCATAAAGAGCGAAGTGCCATCGAGATTGAATGCGTAGCCGGTTGGCAGCACGAGACCGACGGTCTGCTTCGCGCAACCCAACCGCTCCAGCTTGATCAGCAGGCGAGGCAGGGCACTCTCCGACGATGCGGTGCCGAGGACGATGAGGATCTCGTCCTTGATGTAGCGCAGAAAACGCCAGAGACTGAAGCCCGCCAGCCGTGCCACCAAGCCCAGCACCACCACGATGAAGACCGCCACCACCGCGTAGAAGCTAAACACCAGTTGGGCCAGTGCGATCAGCACCGCGGTACCGTTGCTGCCTACCGAATAGGCCACCGCCCCGAATGTGCCGATCGGCGCCAGTTTCATCACCAGGTTGATGAAAGAGAACAGCACCTCGGAAATTTGGTCGAGTCCCTCGTTGATCTTCTCGCGGCGGCCTTCCGGAATGGCGAGGATGCCGATGCCGACCATCACCGCAAGCACCACTACCTGCAGCAGTTCGCCCTTGGCAAACGCCCCGACAAAGTTGTCCGGCACGATGTGGGCCATGAACTCCAGGAAGCCGTGCGGCCCGGCCTTGGCCACCACCGGCGGGGCGGCGCCGGCGGCCACCGTGGTCATGCCCTTGCCGATCTGCAAGAGGTTCCCCGCCAGCATACCCAGCACCAGGGCAATGGTCGAAAGCACTTCAAAGTAGAAGATGGAGCGCCAGCCGACGCGGCCGGCGCTCTTCACATCGCCGGCTGAAGCAATGCCGTGCACGATGGTGAGGAACACCAGCGGCGCCACGCCAGCCTTGATCAGCGAGAGGAACATGTCTCCCAGCAGCTTGAGCTGCGAGGCGAACTTCGGAAAGAGGAAGCCCACCGCGATGCCAAGCACCAAGGACACGAGCACTTGCATGCCTAGCTTGCGATACCAGGGCAATTTTCTCGGCGGCGAGATCAGCGCATCTGCGCTGGGTGAGTGGTTTTGCATCTCTGTCTCCTCGATGATGTTTTTTTACACGCCTGTCGACAACGCGACCGCGCGGTCCACCATCTGCGGCGCCAGGCCGAGGTAGTTGGCTGGATCGGTCAATCGGTCGATTGCGGCACGATCGAAGTGCTGCGTGACTTCTGGCTGCGCCATCAGTGCCTCGGCCAGTGTGCCGCCCCTCTCGTTCACGATGCGGCAGGCGTCGTAGACGATGTCGTGCGCCTGCTGGCGGCCGGTGTAGGGGGCCAGGCCCATCATCACTGCCTCGGCTACGATCAGGCCTCGGGTGATGCCGAGGTTATGCTTCATGCGGTCGGTATCGACGATCAGGCCACCAAGGGCGAACTTCGCCTGGTGCAGGGCGCCGGCAGTGAAGATGAAACTCTCGGGAATCGCGATCCACTCGGCATGCCACGGCCCGGTGGCGCGCTCGAAGTCTTGCACCATCGCATCGACCATCAGACCGGCGTGCTGGCGCACCGCTTTCGACGCGGCCAGCATCAGCTCGCTGGAGATCGGGTTGCGCTTTTGCGGCATGGTGCTGGATGCGCCACGCCCCTTGACGAAAGGCTCGTACACCTCGGCAAACTCGGTCGAAGCCATGATCATGATGTCGAGCGCGATCTTGCCGAGGGAGCCGGTGATCAGCGCGAGCAGGTTCACCGCCTCGGCAAAGCCGTCACGCGCCACATGCCAGGTGGTTGCCGGCACGCCCAACCCAAGTTCTTCGGCCATCGCCCGCTGCACGTCGAAGCCCTTGTCTCCTAGCGAGGCCAGTGTGCCCGCCGCGCCGGCAAACTCCACCACGGCCACCCGCGGGCGCAGCTCAGCCAGGCGCTGCTGGTGGCGGTCGAACATGGCGAGCCAGATCGCTACCTTGTAGCCAAAAGTGACCGGCAGCGCCTGCTGCAGGTGGGTGCGACCGGCCATGGGCGTGTCGCGATGCTTGGTCGCAAGGCCGGCGAGGATGCCGCGCAGTTCGCGGATATCGGCGTCGATGCTGTCGAGCGCGTCGCGCACCTGCAGTGCCACCGCGGTGTCCATGATGTCCTGCGTGGTCGCGCCCCAGTGCACGTAGCGGCCGGCGTTGCCGCACATGCCCACGAGCTGGTGCACCAGCGGCAGGATCGGGTAGCCGACAATGTCCGTTTCTTCGCGCATATGGTCAAAGTCGATGCGCTCGATGCGCGACTCGCGGGCAATCACCTCCGCCGCCTCGGCCGGAATCACGCCGATGCGCGCCTCGGCCTTCGCCAGTGCGATCTCGGCGTCAATGTAGCGCTGGATCAGCGCCCGGTCAGAGAAGATCTCGCGCATCTTGGCGGTGCCAAAGGCATCGCGAAACAGGATCGAGTCAACAACAGTGCTAGCCATTGGGACGGAGAAAGTGGACATATCTGCCTCTGGGGTAAATTGCTGGATTCGCGAACACAAGCTAATATGTCCGGACATGTCGAACTATAATATGTTCGAACATATTCGCAACCATGGGTTTACCCTAGCGCCATGAACACGCATGCTCCCCTCACCATGACGAAGCCCAACTTCTCGGCCATTGCGCGTGATCTGACGGAAGGCATCCGATCCGGCCAGTTCCCGGTCGGCTCCTTGCTGCCGACGGAGCTTGAGCTGGTAGCGCACTACGGCACGAGCCGCCACACAGTGCGAGCCGCTCTCGCCGAACTACAGGAACTCGGCCTGCTGTCGAGGCGCAAGAATGTGGGAACCCGAGTCGAGGCAGCCGCGCCTACGAAGGGCTTTCGTCCCTCGCTGGCATCCGTGGAGGATCTCGTGCAATTTGGCGCCGCGCATCTGCGCGTGGTGAAGGCGATCGAGGAAGTGACGATGAGCGGTGCGCAAGCCAAGGAGCTCGGCTGCGCCAGCGGCACGCGCTGGCTGCGCATCTCGAGCTTGCGCATGGATGGTGATGCAAATACGCCGCCCATCGCCTGGACCGATGTGTATATAGACCCAGCCTATGCGGAGATTGGCGACATCGTGCGCGCGTCGCCGGGTGTCCTGATCAGTTCCTTGATCGAGGCACGCTACGGCCGCTGCATTGCCGAGATCCGCCAGGATGTGCGCGCCTTCAATGTTGGCGACACCGAAATTTCACGCACCCTTGGGCTGACGCCGGGAAACGCTGCGCTCAAGATCGTGCGATCCTATTTCGATGCAAGCGGCCACGTGTTCGAGGTTTCGGTCACGGTGCATCCGGCCGAACGTTTTTCGCTATCCATGCGGCTGCAGCGTTCGACCGGATAAGTTGTCCTGAGAGATGTTGAGAGATGGGATACGCGCGCCCCTGGTCACCCGCATCAAACCGGCCTACGCCGCGAGGTCGGAATCGTTGAGTCCGACTGCGATGAGATTGCTGGCGTCTTCGCGAAATGGCGAGACTACTCCTGCGTCCCCGCCTTGAAACGATAGACGACCAACTGGTCAGTCCCCGACTCAGCCGTCCAGACTTCGCCCGGGCGGCCGAGCATTTGCCGCACGTTGGCGTGCGGCCGCGAAAGGGTAAAGCTTTCAAAGCGACCAGTTTGCGGGTCGAAGCGCAAGATGACATTCGCGCCCCAGTCGCTTAGCCACACTTTGTCGCGTTCGTCGACATACACGGCATATGCGTGAGGGCCGTCACCGGGCAGGCGCCACTCACGCCAGCGCTCGGTGGCTGGATCGTAGGCGCCAAGCTTGCCGGCGGTCCATTCGCTGATCCACAGAGTGCCTTTGGAGTCCGACCAGATGCGGCGTGGGCCTGCGTACGGCGTGGGCGGCACGATGACATGCGCGGCGCCCGTAGCCTTGTCGATGCGGGCGATATAGTTGCCAGCCAGTGAAGCGTAATAGACATCGCCGCCAGGGGTCATGGTGATGCCGTATGGCCCCGCCCCATTAGGGGCATCGAACATGCGTATGCGGCCTACGGGATCGAGTTCCCCGTAGACGCCATTTTGTCCGGTAAACCAAAGGTGCCCCTGTGCGTCGAACACGGCGGTGTTCAAATTGGCATTCGGGTGCCCGGGTGGGAGGGGGAATCGCTTCAAGGCGCGCGTGGCAGGGTCGACACGTACGATTGCGTTCTGGCCGCCGTCAGTGACCCAGGCCGCTCCGTCTGGCCCGACGATGACACCGTGCGGCGCGGCATCGCGACCGAGCGGGATGTGCGTGGTCTTGCCGGTCACCGGATCTAGCCGCCCGAGCGCGCCAAGCGGCTGGGCCGTGTACCACACGGAACCGTCCTGGGCGGGCGCCACGTCGTGGGGATGCGCGCCGGCCGGCACTGCATAGCTTTGGATGCGCACCGATGCGGCGCCCTGGGCGCCAGCCAGTGAGGCGGCTCCAGCCAGAACGCATGCAGCGAGTACAGACGAGAGAGCAGGTGCGCGCATTGCTGCCTCCTTCCTGATGACGCCTTATTATAGTTTTTGCACCGTCCGGTAAGCGCCCATGATGCTGCTCCCAACCCTGAAAGGATGGTCAACGCGAACTTGAGCGTCCACGTTGAGATACACCACTATCGCCGTCAATCAAGGGCGCAGCCTGGAAGGCCGCGTGGATGGCAGAGGACACTACCTCGGCCGGGCAAACGCCACGGAATTCTCCGAGCGCCTTGGCAGGTCACGATGTGGCCTTCAGATGTGGGCACCGAACAACGCGCCGACAATGCCCGTGCCGGCCATGGCGATCACGCCCCACGTGAGTATTCGCGACGTGCCGGGAATGATCGGGGCACCACTCAGGCGAGCGGCCGAAATACCCAAGACCATCAGGAAAGCCAGCGAAACCGCAACGATGGTGGCAATCAGGGTGGATGGGGGCGCAACGAACGCGGCCAGCAGCGGTCCGACTCCCCCGATCGCGAAGCTAACGGAGGATGTGAGTGCAGCGATGATAGGCTGCGGCGATGAGGCGTCGGAGATGCCAATGTCATCGCGCATATGCGCGGCGAGCGCATCGTAGGCCATCAGTTTCTCGGCCACCTGGCGCGCAAGCTCCGGATCGAGACCGCGTCGAACATAGATTCTCGCCAGTTCTGCCACCTCCTCCGGATACTCGGTTTCAAGCGCCAATTGTTCGATCTCAATATCGGCATGTTCGATATCCGACTGTGCGCTGACCGAGACGTATTCTCCCGCACCCATCGACAACATCCCGGCGGCAAGACCAGCAACCCCCGCGGCGAGGATGCCGCGTGGATGCGTTTGCGCAGCAGCGACGCCGATCATGAGACTCGACATAGACAACAGGCCGTCATTTGCGCCGAGCACCGCGGCACGCAGCCAGCCCGCGCGATGCGTGCGGTGGATGTGAGTAGCCATGTTTCCTCCATGAACAATCCTTTGCCGACTCATTCCCCCTCCTAGGGCCGGTAGGCTCAGGAGGGGGTCAAGTCGGCGGCAGCCGCGAGGCTGCCTTTGCGCCAAGCTATGGTTGCGGGCGGCTTTTCTGGTGTTAAAGTTGCCGCATGCAAACCGGCTACCGATTCCGCTGTTACCCCACGCCAGCGCAGCAAGCCATTCTGCTGCGCTGGATTGGTTGCCAGCGCTTCATCTACAACGCGAAAGTTGGTGAGGATCGATATTACCGGTCATTCCAGCGCAAGACGTTGGCCTTGGCGGGGCAACATCCTCCGATTGACCAGGAATACGCGCGTTACAAGAACGCGGAGCTAACGCCCTGGCTGTCCGAAGTCCCATCACAGGTGCTGCGCAATGGCGCGGTACGCTGGAAGCAGGCATACAGCCGGTTCTTCCAGAAGCTGGGTGGACGCCCGACGATTCAGCGCAGGAGCGGCCCACAATCGATCTGGCTCACGAGCGAGCTGTTCTCGTTCCAACCGATTGCCGACACGCCGACCGGCGAGACACGCTATCGCCTGCACGTCGGCAAGAGCAAGTTCCCGGTGGGCGGCATCCCCTACACCGCTCACCGGCCTCACACGATGCCGGCTAGCATCACGCTGACGATCGACGCCGGGCGATGGTACGTCGCCTTCAGCGTGGACGATGGGCTGCCGGCGGTGACGCAGGAAGAGATCGCAGCGGAGCTGGCGACCTGGTCCGAAGCCGATCTGCGCGCCGCGGCGGTAGGCGTGGATCGTGGCATTGCGGTGCCCGTGTACGCTAGCACCGGGCAGACTGCCGCCCTGAGCCGCGTCCAGCAGCAACGGATGGAAAAGAAGGAGCGCGCCCGCCAGCGCTGGCAGCGCCGGATGGCGCGCCGGACCAAAGGCTCATCGGGATGGCGCAAGGCCAAGTACCGCGCCGCGCGATGCCAACACTATGCCAAGAACGTGCGGCAGGACTTCGCGCATCAGACCAGCTACCGCCTGGTAACAGGCGAGGAAACGCGGTTGGTGGTGTTCGAAAATCTGCGCGTCAAGGCGATGAGCGCACGGCCAAAGGCCAAGCGGGACGAGTCGGGCAAGTGGCTCAAGAACCAGGCTCGCGCCAAGGCGGGACTCAACAGCAGGATTCTGGTGAGCGCCTGGGGCAGGACGCTCACGCTCGCACAATACAAGGCGCTGCGACGAAACAAGCTCGTCGTCACCGTGCCGCCGCATCACAGTTCGCAGGAGTGTAGCCGGTGCGGCCACACCCACCCGGACAACCGGCCGTCGCAGGCCGTGTTTGTCTGCCAAGGCTGCGATTTCCGTGCCAACGCCGACCACAATGCGAGCGAGGTGATTCGCGATCGTGGTGTGGCACTGGTCCGGTCGGGCGAGTTCTCGGCCAAGGGCAAGAAGAAGACGATGCGCCTCAGAAACAAGGTAGGGGCGGGATGCTCCGAACCGGGGTCCGAAGGGACCTCTACGCCAGGGGAGACTCGAGTAAGACACCGGGCGGGCAACCGCACGGTGCATGAGTCGCCGAACCCGGAAACCCCCGCTACAAGCCGAAGGCTTTAGTCAGCGGCGGGAGTATTCATTAGCAGAACACCGTCGCAAGTGCCGACGGCCAATTCCGCAAGCATCTTCCAAGGCCTTCCCTCGACCCCGGAGCAGGCTGCAGAAGTCATGCACGACATAACGCATGGTGTACCGCGGGACAGACCGTAGTGAGACGCCATGCTTGCGCCTCCGCCAAGAGGTTGAGCAAGACTTGTTGGGAAGAGAGCCGCGAGGGCCTAATATTAAAAAGTGACATAGCAACACGCTACAAGCAACGACAAGGCACTCATGAAGTATGCCCCTGTACCTCTGGCCCCGACAAAGCTCTCGAAAGCACGAAGAGAATGGCAGGGCGAACAGCCCGATGAGGCTCGCAAGACTGCGCAACTCGGTCAACGTGATCCGCAAAGCAAGCAGATAGCGGATTTGACATAGTTCTCGTTGGAGCAGCAATCGGATCTGAGCCCCGGGATAGGTTCAGAGCATCCGCTGTGCTGGCGGCCTTCCACCACCATCGTGACCGAGTCGTGGAACTCGCCAGGAGCCTCTATTCCGGGGTGTGCCTGAACAGGTGCACGACTACCTGAGCGTGGCGCCGTGCAAGGGACGCCCATGGCGACGCTCTCCCCATGTGTGCCTTGCTCGTGACTTCAGCGGATGGGCGGTAGTCATCCGCCTCACGTCCCGATGCGAGTCCATGAGCGCTCTGTTGAACAGATGAGGGACCCACGATGCGACTGATCGAACCGGATGAACAACAGGACTTTCTTGCGGCCTTGCAGCGCAACGGTCTGGCAGCAAGTGATTTCGAGCTGCTGGAAACGGATACGACTGACCCAAAAGGCGACGAGAACTTCGGTCTGCAAGGCTATGTCACTGTAACCAGACTATCGACACAAGTGACAAGGGAATATCCCATCGGCTATGAAACCGATTGGGTGCAGCATTTCAGGAAAGATCTCGAAGCCGCCGTCTTCGATAAGTCGGAATGAGATCCTGCATGCCATTGCCCGGAAGCGGCCAACGCCTTCTCCTGCCGTGTTGCTTACAGCTTGCCTTGGCTGAGATCCCTTTGGTGGTGTTCCACGGATGCTGCCGGTGATACCGGGCAGATGACTTCTCTGGTGCGCTGAAGGACGGCGTAGCTTGGTCGCCGAGATACCGCTCGCCATGGATCAGGTTTGGGCCGAACTGTGCCAGGCGCGCAGCGGCCACGCACTGCTCATTCCGTCAGGGCTTGTAGCAGCCTGTTCTGGGTGCGCCGTGACTGGGAGCTGCCAGAATGCGGAATCCGTTGTGACCGCGGGTGCAGGCATGATGGGTTCCTCCAGAGAACGCGCGCATAGCGGTATCCAGTCTAGCTGGCGCGTCCATGTCAGCGAATTTGCGCTGCAGACGATACCTGATCGGGCGCTGTCACGTTGAAGCGTCAACGGCATGCGCCGGCCAGGACAGGCATTTGCTGGGAAAGGCTTCCAAGCATCAGGAGATAGGCATGCAGCGCATTACCGAATATCGCGGGTTTGAGATTCACGTGGACCTGGTGAGCCTATCGGAGGACATGTTCGAAGCGTGGTTTAGTATCAGTGGCCCGTTTCGACCACCCGGTGTCGCAGCAATCGGGGAGCGCATTAAATTACACGGCGGGCCGTTTTCCCGTCGGTGGGCGCATCTGGTTGCAGAATTGGCGGGCAGGGCGGCAATCGATCTCATTCTGGGCGTCGAATAGGATTGTGTCGCGTCGGGAAATGGTGGTGCTTCAGGGGGCCCGGCCCGTACCAGGCGGGCCGGTGATCAGAGCGCTGCCCGAGGCTTACGCCGAAGATGATGCTGGCAAGGCTTGCCAGCATCATCCGGTTAGCGAAACTGAAGAGGAAAGACCAGGGTGATGCCGGGTGATGGTTGCGGCACGTAGGCTACGGGAGGCGGCGCATAGACGTAGCCCTGGTTATCATAGCCATTGCCACCGCGATGGTCATAGCGTTGATTGCCATGCCAGTCGCCGCGATGCTCCTGATGGCATCGAAGGATGCCGAGAGCCCTGATACTGGCCGCGCTGCTGCTGGCTGGGATGGTCGTGGTTGTATTCGCCGAACGCCGGCGTCGCCCACATGCCGTCATCGTCAGGCCCAATGCCGTGGCGATCCTCGCGCTTGTCGAGCGCGTCCGACTTGACCAAGCTGTTGAGGTTTTCACAATAGTCTCCTGTGTTTGAGCGGGAACCCTAGCCCCACCGCACGGCTTGCACCTGCGGCTATAGCCCTGGTTCAGCGTTCAGTTGACCTTTGACGCATGGTGCCCCCTGGTCCGGAAGATCATGTCGGCATTCTTTTTCTGGACGGCCGACATGCTGTTGTACAGATCCTGGAAGACGGGCGTGAGCTTCCTGATGCCATCGGCATGCGCGTCGGCTATCTCCCCATAGGACTGGAGGTCGCGCACAGCGGTCATGTCTTTGACATCATTTTCCCGCGCTTGTCGTAGCGATTCCATCCTGCTCGCATTTTCGCGCATGACCTGCGCGACCTTCTGCCAGAGTTGCTCCTGGGAGGCGGTGATCTGGAGCTTCGTATGAAGATCGCTGATGCGTGTCTCGATGCGGTCTTGCTTCGCAATCCTCAAAACATGTGCGACCCCCTGCGCATCGGTGGCCGCGATGGCTCCGGCAGGACCGGTAAGCGCCATCATGGAAAGAATCGCGGCGGCCCGCAGCAAAAATACGGTCTTCGGCTTGAGCGAATTAACAGCGAGTTTCATCTCCATTGGGATTCACATTACTTCGCCGGAAGCTAGTCAGCGTTGGCGGTGCGATCAAATACTTTTTGTACGCCGAATACCGGCTCGTGTCTGTCCGGCACCGGACAGGGATCAGGGGCTGACGCAGCGGGGGCTTCGGATCGGTTACGCAGCGATCCCGAGTGCTGACTGGCGATGGAAATCTGCAAGCGCCCGTCATCGTACCGGCAGCGCGGCGATTCAGTGGCGGCCATATCCAGCGGATCTGTTTCTGCATTTCCGTACGCTTTCGTACCGCATTCGCATCGCCCTTTGCATATGCTCAAACTATCTGGAGACACTGGAGTTGACGATGCAAAGGCGAAGATTCATCTTGATAGCGACCGGAACGGTCGCGGCAATTGGCGCTACCCTTCCGGGTTGCACGACGACCGGAGAATCCAGTACTAGCGGCAACCAGGCCGACAAGCGCCACACCATCGATGCGGGCGTCGATTCGACCCTCGCACGCCTGTACAGCACCGCCAACGGCTCGCGTGAGCTGGTCGGAAAGGCCCGTGGCGTGCTGGTATTTCCCTCGGTGATCGCAGCCGGATTCTGGTTCGGCGGCCAGTATGGAGAGGGCTCCCTGCGCGTCGGCGGCGCTACGGTGGGGTACTACAGCACCACGACCGCTTCCTTCGGACTGCAGATTGGCGCGCAATCCAAGGCCCTTGTCTTTCTGTTCATGACCCAGGATGCGCTCGAACGATTCAGGAATAGCGAAGGCTGGTCGGCCGGCGGCGATGCATCCGTTGCGGTACTAAAGGTGGGGGCAAATGGCAGTATCGACACCAACACCGCTACCGCACCGGTGGTGGCGTTCGTGCTCACCAACAACGGGTTGATGGCCGGTGTGACGCTCGAGGGAACGAAGGTCACGAAGTTGAAGACAATCTAACCACGGCGGGTTGCAGAGCGCGACGGAGCAAAAAGTGGGGTGCCCGGGTTTCCATTCATCTGGCCCGGGCACACCATTTTAAAATGGCCGCTCGAGCGCAAGGCGAGGGCGGGCCCGCTCCTTAGAATCATCCATGGGCTGGTAGACGCACGACTAGAGTGCCACTCGCAGACGGCCGCGAACGACAACTGCCCCTTCCTCATGCGCGCCGCCTGACGCCTCGAGCCAACAACAGCAAAACTAGAAGACAGGAGTTCGCCCATGCGCGAAGCGATGCAACTCGTCCCTATGGTCGTCGAACAATCCAGCCGGGGAGAACGGTCCTTCGACATCTTTCGCGGCTTCTGCGCGAGCGAATCGTTTTCCTGAACGTTGAGGTCAACGATACGGTATCCGCATTAGCCTGCGCGCAGCTCCTTTTCCTGGAAGCCGCGCACCGCAGTGACGGCCCCCTGGCACCTTGCGCGAGCAGGAGGCGTGTTGCATCCACCGGTTGAACCCGCACCGATGAGCGGACGGTCAAGACGCCACTGTTGTATGTCGGCTGTATGCCTGGAGCGTGCGCGACGGCGGCGCCTGACGCTGGTGATCGCGCCGCCCTGGCGAGCGGGGGCCACAGATGTCATGATGGCGGGGTGCGGGCGGAGCCAAGGCGGCATTTTCGGCCGGCGAGCCCGTATTCCACCCACGGCCCTCTTGGGCGCGGGCACGGCGGGCGCGGCCGGGATCGCCGCGCGCACCAGGGCGGTACAGCGCGAGGCCAGCGCCGGCGGCGCGGGCGTGAAGGCAATAACAAGGAGGAGGAATATGCAAGGCAGGGAAACACAGGGGATGTCCCGGGAGCGGCTCGGGCGGGTCGAACGTTTCGTCGACGAAACCTATATCGCGACCGGCAAGCTGCCCGGCGCCCTCATCCAGGTGTGGCGGCGCGGCGAACTGGCCCTGAACTCGGTGCTGGGCCTGGCCGACCGAGAGCGGCAGGTTCCATTGGCCGAGGATTCGATCTTCCGTATCTACTCGATGACAAAGCCGGTCACATCGGTGGCGGTCATGATGCTGGTCGAGGAATGCAAGATCGCTCTGGACGATCCGATCAGCAAGCACATCCCGGCATGGGAAAACCTGGGCGTCTACGCCGGGGGCTTCATGGAAAGCTTCCAGACGCGCCCGGCTGCACGCCCGATGCTCGTGGTCGACCTGCTGCGCCACACCTCCGGTCTGACCTATGGTTTCCAGCAGAACAGCAACGTCGACGCGGCTTACCGCAAGCTGAAACTGGGCGAGCTCGCCACCGACGGCACGCTGGACGATATGATCGAGAAGCTGGCCAAGCTGCCGCTCGAGTTCTCGCCGGGCGAGGCCTGGAATTACTCCGTCTCCACCGACGTGCTGGGCTACCTCGTCGGCAAGGTCAGCGGGATCCCTTTCGAGACCTTCCTGAAGGAACGGATATTCGATCCGCTTGGCATGGTCGACACCGCTTTCTACGTGCCGGAAGAGAAGGCGTCGCGCTTCTGTGCCTGCTACTCCGTGGGAGCGCTCGGTTCGAAGGTGGTATCCACGGGCGGACCGGTCCTGCAGGACGATCCTCGCACCAGCCCCTACCTGAAGCCGCCCAGCTTCATCTCGGGCGGCGGCGGCCTGGTGTCCACCGCTGCTGACTACATGCGCTTCGCGCGCATGTTGCGACAAGGCGGCGAGCTTGACGGGGTGCGCCTGCTGGGGCCGAAGACGCTGGCGCTGATGACCACCAACCATCTGCCGGGCGGGGTGGACCTGCCGCGCATGTCGCGCTCGATGTTCAGTGAGGCCACCTACGATGGCGTCGGCTTCGGGCTCGGCTTCGCCACCACGGTGGCGCCGGCGACCACGCTGATTCCCGGCAGCGCTGGGGACTTCTTCTGGGGCGGTGCGGCCAGCACCTTCTTCTGGGTCGATCCGCAGGAGGACCTGATCGGACTGTTCCTGACCCAGCTCTTGCCCTCGTCCGCCTACCCGGTGCGCCGCCAACTGCGCACGCTGGTCTACAGCGCGATCACAGAGCCGGGCGCCGCTGCCCGCTAAGCGCCCGGCGAGCCGTTACACACGATGTCGAGCCTGAATTCGGATGTCCGGTCTCGGGCAAGCTTAAAATGCACGCTTGTGAGAATGCGCCCCCGCGCAAGGTATGCAATCGGTTTTCTGATGGTGCAGCGGCAAAAGCAAAGCCGCCACGCACTGGCCGACTGCCTGCCAGGCGCACCAAGAATCTGAAATTGGAAAGATGAAGACGAGAACTTTGATCATTGCGTTCATGCTGGCCGCCCTCAGCTCGCTGGCACATGCGAGCCTGGCTACGGGTGCCCACGAGTTCAAGAACGACGTCAAGACGGCAGGGAAGAAGACCGGGCATGCTGTGCGCGATGCCGCGCACGCGGTTGGCCGCGGTGCGAAGACGGCCGGCCATGCCGTAGCTGATGAAACAAGGCATGGCTATCACGCGACAAAGAAGTTCGTGACAGGGCACGAATAGGCGTCGGAAAAAGTCGTGGCAAGCGTTGTCCACCCTGCGATCAACGGTCGCAGGACTGGCCTAACGCAGACGTGACAAAGATGGATTTAGCCATTGGCAGCCGGTCGGAAGCCCTTTCTCCTGCAAGCCTGTTTCGGCGGGGGTACTGGTTGATGCACCACTGCCGCTGCCTTTGGGGCAACGATCTTGCCAGGCGCTTCGAACGGTTTAAGCCTTCGCGCTATCGTGCTATCGCGCTTGGTCAGCTTCAGGCCAAGACGAACAATGAGGGTTCAAAGTCATGAACGACAAGCGAGATGTAGCGCCAGACAGCACAGCAGCGCGAGTCGCCTTGTGGCGCGCTCTGCATGTCGAGGCCGACTCCCCGCCGCATGTGCTGGAAGACGAAATCGGCCTAAAGCTGCTGGCCCCGGACAAGGACTGGCGCCGCCGCGGGGATATGGACCCGCAGTTCACGCGTCCCTTCCGCGCCTCGATCGTGGCTCGTGCTCGCTTCATTGAGGACCTGGTCGTGGAACAGGCCGGCCGCGGGGTTAGCCAGTATGTCATCCTCGGCGCCGGCCTTGACAGCTTCGCGCAGCGCAGGCCGGAGATGGCGTCCCGCCTCAGGGTGTTCGAGATCGACCAGTCAGGTCCTCAGGCATGGAAGCGTCAGCGCCTGATCGAGCTCGGCTTCGGCGTGCCGGACTGGCTGCGTTTCGTGCCGGTCGATTTCGAGGCGAGGGGGGCCTGGCGGGACGGGCTCGTGGCTGCGGGCTTCGATGACAGCAAGCCGGCAATCGTGGTCTCCACGGGCGTCAGCATGTACCTCACCAAGGATGCGAACGCGGCCACGCTGCGCCAGGTTGCGGCCCTCGCCCCGGGATCGACGCTCGCCATGACGTTCCTGCTCCCGCTGGCGCTGGCGGACCCCGAGGTACGTCCCGGGCTTGAGATGGCGGAGAAGGGGGCGCGGGCAAGCGGGACCCCTTTCCTCAGTTTCTTCACCCCGCCGGAGATCCTGGCGCTGGCCCGCGAAGCTGGCTTTGGAGAAGCACGGCACGTCTCGGCGGCCGATCTTGCCCGACGCTACTTCGCGGGCAGGACAGATGACCTGCGCCCGCCAAACAATGCGGAGGAACTGCTGGTGGCAAATACATAGCTGCCCGCGCACGCTGCCTCAGTTCTACTTTCACGTGAATACCGCGTACGCCATTCTCCGTAACCGCGGTGTCGAACTCGGCAAGGCGGTCTACATCTCGCAACATGTTCACGTACATCCGCCCCGAAGCGATGCCGAAATGCTGATTCCATAAAGCCATTGGCGAATGTCTGCTCAAGGGCATCAGCTGGACATCATGGCGCCTCCGTTGCCTATGGCAAATGTCTGCCAGGAAGTGTAGGCACCTTGCCGCGCGCATTAGTGGCGGGCGCTCCGTGTCGGTCGATGGCTCGCGTGCGTACCCTGTCCCGGCCTGCCGCATTAAGCCCATGGCTGTCGGGCAGGCCGCGGCTGCCCACGTAATTATCCGCACGGCCACCGAAAGCGCCGATCCTGACTTCCTCGCCCATCCCCCCGACAACGTGCTGCGCCTGGGCGGCTCCCGAGGTCGCCGCCAGCATGGCAATTGCCATCAGGGGAAACGAGAAGATCTTGTTCATGCGATTTTCCTGCTTTTCGTGTAGTACGGCATGCCACTGTATTGTCTGCCGCAGTCCTTTGGGCTCGGGGAGCATAAAGCGACTGGATCCCCCCGGTTGTAATCAATTGTTAATGCCCGTCATGTGCTCGTCACCTTGGGCACCACCAGCCAAACCAAACCACGCTTTGTCAGGGCTGCCGGCGACGCGCTTTCCGTTTGACCACACCAAACGTACATCAGTACTGAAGCCCGGCGTGAGTCCCGCCAGAAAGCCGAAAATCAGCGCGAATGCAACTTGAACAATCCTTTGCCGACGCATTCCCCTTAGGGCCGGTAGGCTCAGGAGGGGGTCAAGTCGGCGGCAGCCGCGAGGCTGCCTTTGCGCCAAGCTATGGTTGCGGGCGGCTTTTCTGGTGTTAAAGTTGTCGCATGCAAACCGGCTACCGATTCCGCTGTTACCCTACGCCAGCGCAGCAAACCATTCTGCTGCGCTGGATTGGCTGCCAGCGCTTCGTTTACAACGCGAAAGTTGGTGAGGATCGATATTACCGGGCATTCCAGCGCAAGGCGCTGGCCTTGGTGGGGCAACATCCTCCGATTGACCAGGAATACGCGCGTTACAAGAACGCGGAGCTAACGCCCTGGCTGTCCGAAGTCCCATCACAGGTGCTGCGCAATGGCGCGGTACGCTGGAAGCAGGCGTACAGCCGGTTCTTCCAGAAGCTGGGTGGACGTCCAACGATTCAGTGCAGGAGCGGCCCACAATCGATCTGGCTCACGAGCGAGCTGTTCTCGTTCCAACCGATTGCCGACACGCCGACCGGCGAGACACGCTATCGCCTGCACGTCGGCAAGGGCAAGTTCCCGGTGGGCGGCATCCCCTACACCGCTCACCGGCCTCACACGATGCCGGCTAGCATCACGCTGACGGTCGACGCCGGGCGATGGTACGTCGGCTTCAGCGTCGACGATGGGCTGCCGGCGGTGACGCAGGAAGAGATCGCAGCGGAGCTGGCGACCTGGTCCGAAGCCGATCTGCGCGCCGCGGCGGTAGGCGTGGATCGTGGCACAACGGTGCCCGTGTACGCTAGCACCGGGCAGACAGCCGCCCTGAGCCGCGCCCAGCAGCAACGGATGGAAAAGCAGGCGCGCGCCCGCCAGCGCTGGCAGCGCCGGATGGCACGCCGGACCAAAGGCTCATCGGGATGGCGCAAGGCCAAGTACCGCGCCGCGCGGTGCCAACACTATGCCAAGAACGTGCGGCAGGACTTCGCGCATCAGACCAGTTACCGTCTGGTAACAGGCGAGGAAACGCGGCTGGTGGTGTTCGAAAATCTGCGCGTCAAGGCGATGAGCGCACTGCCAAAGGCCAAGCGGGACGAGTCGGGCAAGTGGCTCAAGAACCAGGCTCGCGCCAAGGCGGGACTCAACAGCAAGATTCTGGCGAGCGCCTGGGGCAGGACGCTCACGCTCGCACAATACAAGGCGCTGCGACGAAACAAGCTCGTCGTCACCGTGCCGCCGCATCACAGTTCGCAGGAGTGTAGCCAGTGCGGCCACACCCACCCGGACAACCGGCCGTCGCAGGCCGTGTTTGTCTGCCAACGCTGCGACTTCCGTGCCAACGCCGACCACAATGCGAGCGAGGTGATTCGCGATCGTGGCGTGGCCCTGGTCCGGTCGGGCGAGCTCTCGGCCAAGGGCAAGAAGAAGACGATGCGCCTCAGAAACAAGGTAGGGGCGGGATGCTCCGAACCGAGGTCCGAAGGGACCTCTACGCCGGGGGAGACTCGAGTAAGACACCGGGCGGGCAACCGCACGGTGCATGAGTCGCCGAACCCGGAAACCCCCGCTACAAGCCGAAGGCTTTAGCGGTGGGAGTATTCATGGACTCCCCCTGCATACCGGTGCGATCGACGGCGGCGATGCGGTTGCGGCCATTGTCCTTGGCGTGATACAACTGCGCGTCGATCAGGTTGATGAACGCGGTCGAGTCCACTCGTTCGGTCGGCACGATCGTGCCGCCACCGAAGCTGGCCGTCACGCACTGGTTGTACGGCGAGCGCACGTGCGCAATCGCTTCTTCCGCAATCTGAGCGCGGCACCGTTCGGCGATTTTCACGGCGCTTTGCGCATCGGTGTCGGCCAACACCAGCATGAATTCCTCGCCGCCGAAGCGGCCGAGAAAATTGTCGGGGCCGGCCACTTCGCCCAGCAGGCGGGCGAACCGCTTCAGACATTCGTCGCCCTGCAGGTGGCCGTAGTAGTCGTTGTACGACTTGAAGAAATCGATATCGATCATGATCAGCGACAGCGGTTTGCCGGATTCAGCCCAGCAGCGCTTCGGTCTGTGGGCCGATATATGCGAATTCCATAGTCGCCCAGTCGATTTTCCAGGGGATGACCTTGGTCGATTCCAGCAGGGTCCGGTAGACCGCGCTGTCGTCGTCGCCGAACACGCGGTTCGGCGGGGCGAGGGATTCTTTGTGCCGCAAGAACGCGGCCCGTAGTGTGATATCCGGGTTGTCGTGGCTCGTTATGCTGGCGGTCACTGGAGTGATACTTGTTGTATCAACGGCAGCGCGCACCGATTCCTGAAGGACCGGAATTCAGTGATCGGTGATTGGCGACAGCCCGCCGGCCGGATGGATGGCAACTGATCGCATGGGGTCGAATGACCGCGCGGCTGCCCGAGATACTTTCCCGGCGCCTGGCGCCTGCCTACACTTGCGCGGCTGGCGTCTTCGGGGATTCTCCATCCGCCGCGGGCTCCACATACCGGCTCACGCGGGAAATCTCGATGTCATTGGGCCGGACGAGCTGATCCGCGTCGTCCACCAGCGCGGCGCGCACCTGGCGGCCCTCAGTGCACGTGAGCAGCTCTACCGGCCCTTTCCCGCTGGCCGCCAGGTGGCGGTCGCCCCATTGCATCAGGCCGACGACGACGGGCAGCAGCTCCACGGCAGCGCGCGTCGGCCGGTACTCAAAACGTTCCCGCTCGCCCGGTTCCCGATAGCTCACCTTGCGCAGGATGCCGGCCTCGGTCAGTGTCTTGAGCCGAGCCGACAACACGGCGGGGGAGCACTGCAGCCGCTCCAGGAATTCGTCAAAGCGCCGGATGCCGTGAAAAACGTCGCGCAGGATCAGGATCGTCCACTTCTCGCCAATCAGCGAGAGAGTCGCGGCAATCGAGCAGTTGCGGAGTTCTTGGGTGGTCAGATCCATGGATTCAGCATAGCAGGCTAACTTCATTTGCAAAAGTCAGGGTATAGCCTATACTTCTGACTACGAAATATGAAGTCAGGAGTCGGACATGCAGCCCTCGGATCACCTCAGCCTAGCCGGCCAAGGCCGCCAGACCGGCAGTGGCTGGCGTGCTGCTTGCCCGGAATGCGCCGAGACCTGGCAACTGAGCGGTGGCGAGCGGGTAGTCGTGCGCGCCGTGCGGGCGGCCGATGCCGAAAGGGAGCGGGCGTTTGTCCAGGCGCTGTCGCGCGAGAGCCGCTATTACCGCTTCCTGACTGGCGGGCGCGTGTCCGACGCGGTGATTGACCTGTTTATCGAGAGCGACGCCGGCCTGGCGCTGGTGGTCACGGCGGAAGTGGATGGGCTGCCGATGATCGTCGCCAACGGCAACTACGTGGTGACGCGTGGCGAGGACGGTGAGGTCGGCGAGTTCGCCGTGGCGGTGGCCGACGACTGGCAGGGCAAGGGCATCGGCCGCAGGCTGATCCAGCGCCTGCGCGACGCGGCGGCGGGCGCCGGGCTGCATCGGCTGCGCGGCGATGTGCTGAGCGAGAACCGCCGCATGCTGGCGCTGATGCGGGAGTTCGGTTTCTCCACCCGGCGCAACCCGGAGGACAACCTGCTGTATGAGGTGAACCTGGTGTTGGGCGGGCTGGCCGGCAATCGCGCGCAGCCAGTCGCGGCGCGGCTGTCGGCTGCCTAGGCCTTGGCCTTGGCGGCTGCGCGCTTGCGCGATCCGGCCGTCATCGTGCATCCAACCGACGCGGTGATGATGCTGGCAATCGCCAGCCATTGCTGCGTATTCAGCGTCTCGTGCAGGAACGCGAGCCCGGCCAGCGCGCCCATGGCGGGTTCCATGCTCAGCAGGATGCCGAAGGTGCGGCGCGGCAGCCGCTTGAGCGCCACCATCTCCAGCGAATAGGGAATGGCGCTGGAAAGCAGTCCAACCGCCAGCCCCGCCACGAGCAGCGACGGGCTGAACATGGCCGTGCCGGCATGCGCCAGCCCGAAGGGCAGCACCACCAGCGATGCCATGGTCAGCCCGAGCGAGGTAGCTTGCCCGCCGTGCGCGTTGCCTGCCATCTGCCCGAAGATGATGTACAGCGCCCAGCCCACGCCTGCCGCCAGCGCGTAGCCGATGCCCACGGGATCGAGCGTGGCAACGTTCTCCCCGAGCGGCAACAGCAACAGCAAGCCTGCCACCGCAAACGCAATCCAGAGGAAGTCGATGGCCCGCCGTGACGACGACACGGCTACCGCCAGCGGCCCGGTGAACTCGATGGCAATCGCCAGCCCGAGCGGGACGGTGCGCAGCGACATATAGAACAGCAGGTTGGTGGCGCCCAGCGCCGCGCCGTAAAGCGCGATCACGCGGGCGTTGGCCAGGCTTAGCGGCATCCGCCAGGGCCGCCACACGCACAGCAGGATCAACGCCGAAAAGCTCACCCGCAGCGCCGTGGTGCCCTGGGCGCCAACCTCGGCAAACAGGCTCTTGGCAAACGAGGTGCCGATGCAAAGCGAAGCCATCGAACCGATCAATGCCAGCACGGCAATCAGGGTGGCACTCTGTTTCAGGCGATTCAGCGGCAATTGCGACTCTCAGGCGATTCTGCGAGCCCGAATCTTGAACGATCCTGGCCCGGCTGGCTAGGCCGCGATGTGCTGCAAGCGCACAGCGTAGCGTTCCCCCGCGGCAGCCAGCGCGTGGTCGTCCAGCTTGCCCGCCTCGAAGAGCAGGAAGGGCTCGGACCAGGGCAGGCCGCATCGGTTGGCGGTGGCCTGCAAGGGGCGCAGCAACTCGGCAAGCGGGAACAGATTGACGCCGCCCGGTCCGTAGGCTTGCGGCACATTGCCCGCGGTGGCGGCTACCAGCATGGGCTTGCCTTCCAGCGCGCGGCCTTCAGTCTCATAGGCGATATAGAACATGCGGGTCAGCACGGCGTCCTGCCAGGCCTTGAGCAGGGCGGGCGTGGCGTACCACTGGAGCGGGAACTGGAAAACGATGCGGTCCGCGCCAAGCAGCCGGCGGACTTCGGCGTCCACATCGATGGCGCCGTCCGGATAGAGGGCGTAGAGGTTGGCGATCTCCACGCCGGGCAGCGCACTGGCCGCACGGCACAGGGCGCGATTGGCCTTGGATTGGTCGAACCGGGGATGGAACAGCAGGATCAGGGTCTTGGACATGATGGGCTCCAGTTGGTAGTGCCGTGGTGATGTCTCAAGAATGCCGTTTCACATTAAATTACTCCAATGGATAGTTTGTATGTTCTATTATCCATTTCATGAATTTACGTGCGATCGACCTCAACCTGCTGACGGTGCTGGACGCCTTGCTCGACGAGGCCCACGTTTCGCGGGCCGCGCAGCGCGTCGGGCTGTCCCAGCCGGCAGCCTCCAGTGCGCTGGAGCGGTGCCGCCACCTGTTCAAGGATCGCCTGCTGGAGCGCGCGCCTGGCGGCATGCAGCTCACGCCGAAGGCGCAGGCCCTGCGCGCGCCGCTGAAGCTGGCGCTGGCCTCGGTTGCGGCGGTGATTGGTGCGCCCGAAGTGGACCTGGCGAGCTTGTCGCAGACGGTGCGGGTGCGGATGGCCGATCACCCCGCCGTGCTGGTGGCGCGGCAGTTGCACCGGCAACTGGCCGCTAGCGCGCCGGGCCTGAACCTGGTGCTCCAGCCCTGGCAAGGCGCCGACGCCGCGCTCGATGCGCTGGCGCGCGGCGACAGCGATCTGGCGGTATCGGTGTTCCCGGCGCCGGGCTTGGATTTCCGGCGGCGGCCGCTATTGCGCGAGCACTATGTGGTGGCCATGCGGCGGGGGCATCCCGCCTCCAGGGATTTCACGCTGGCGCGTTGGCTGGATTATCCGCATGTGCTGGTATCCGGCCGTGGCGACATCCAAGGGCCGCTGGACGATGCACTGGCCGGGCTGGGCCTGGCGCGGCGCGTCGGTATGGTGGTGCCGAGCTTCATGATGGTGCCGCCGCTGCTGGCCGATTCCGACCTGATCGCCATGCTGCCCAGCCGCTGCCTGCCCGAGGATCCGGCGCAGGCCCTGGCGACCTTCGCGCCGCCGGTGGCGGTGGAGGGCTTTTCCCTCCACCTTGCCTGGCATGTCCGCCGCGACGACGATGTGGCCGTGCGGCATGTGGCGGGCCTGATCGAGGGCCTGCTGGCGGCGTAGCTTAGTAGTTGAGCGCCACGTTCAGCATGACCGTGCGGGGATTGCCCACCGGCACGATGTTGTTGCTCAGGCCGCCAGCGTAGTACGCCTTGTCGAACACGTTCTTGACGTTGAGCGCGGCCTTCCAGTGCGATGCCACATAGCCCACGCCAAGGTCTGCCACCGCGTAGCCGGGCACCGTGTAGTTGAAGGTGTAGCCGCGCTTGGCGCTCTCCGCGCGCATGCCGGCGCCGGCGTACCAGCCCGCCAGCGGCCCGCGGAAATGCTTGGTGCCCCACAGCGAGACGCTGTGCCGGGGCACGTTGTTGAGCGGCTTGCCCACGTTGGCGGCAACGGTGTCTTCCGTGACCTCGCTGGCAATATAGGCATAGGCGCCGGCCAGGCTCCAGCCGCCGCCAAGATCCGCCGTCAACTCTGCCTCCAGCCCGCGCGTGCGCTGTTCGCCCGTGGCAATGCTGAAGCCGGTATTGACCGGGTCCGAGCTCAGCACGTTACGCCGCGTCAGGTCGAAGGCGGACAGCGTCAGCAGGCCGCTCTTGCTGGGCAGGTCGAACTTGATGCCAACCTCAGCCTGGCGCCCCGTCTCGGGCTTGAAGGTGCCCCCGTTGACGTCGGTGCCGCTGTTGGGCAGGAACGAGGTCGCGTAGCTGACATAGGGGCGTGCCCAGCTGGTCAGGTCGAACATCAGGCCGGCACTGCCGGTGACGGCCCGCGCGGTGTCTTCCGTGCGCGCGGCAAGCAGGCGGTCGGTGGTGCTCGTGCGTGCCGTGTCATGGCGCAGGCCGGCGGTGAGCAGCCAGCGCTCGGCAAACCGCACCTGGTCGCGTGCGTAGAAACCCAGCGTGCTGACGTTGTCTTCCTGGCTCAGGCTGTAGGCGCTGGGGCAGTTCACGGTCGCGCCATAGACCGGGTTGTAGACGTTCAGCGCCGCGACGCGGCAGGTGCGCTGCAGGCGGCTCTCGTTGCTGCGGTTGTAGTCCACGCCGAGCGTGATCTCATGCTGCTGCCCCGCGATCTCGAAGCGCCGCTGCAGGTTGGTATCCACGCCGATGGTGGTGCCGGAGAAATCCTGCTGCGTGCCGCTGCGGTTGAGCAACTGGCTGTTGACGGCCATGGTCCCGCCCGCGATCAGCGTGCCGGCCAGCGACAGCGTCTGCCAGCGGAAATTCTGGTTCAGCGTCCAGCCGGAATCGAAGCGGTGGGTCAGCGCATAGCCCAGCCGGTTCTGCTCACCGTCGTACGGCGCCAGGCCCGGCTCGCCGGTAAAGCGGCTGTTGGGCAGGGTGCCGTTGCGATTGGCGCTCAGGGTGCCATTCACGGGCAGGCCTTGCTGGCGCACGTATTGCCGCTCGTTGTGGCTGGCCAGCAGGGTCAGGTCGGTACGCGCGCCCAGGTCCAGAGACAGCGACGGCGCGATATAGCGGTTGCGGTAATACACGTAGTCGGTCGCGTCATCGCTGTTCATTGCCAGGGCGTTTACGCGTAGCGCCGCCTTGCCGTTCTTCGACAGCGGCGTGCCGACATCCGCCGTGACCTGGCGCAGGCCGTAGTTGCCCACCGTGAGCCCAAGCTCGCCAAACAGTTCCGGCTTGGGGTGCTTGCTGACGATATTCACCATGCCGCCCGGCTGCACCTTGCCGAACAGCACCGAGGCCGGGCCCTTGAGCACTTCCACGCGCTCCGCGCCGAACAGCTCTTGCGCCACGCGGTTGTTGGACTCGACCAGCAGGCCATCGACAAAGACGGATTCGGAGGCGCGCTGGCCGCGGATGATGAAGTCGTCCCAGCCGCGCCGGCCGTAGACATTGGTGACCACGCCGGCGGAATTGGCCAGCGCGTCGCCAAGGGTTTGCGCCTGCTGGCTGTCCATCAGGTCGCGCGTGATCACGGTGATGGACTGCGCGCTGTCTGCCGCGGACGTGCCGGACTTGGTCACGCCAGCCGCGCGGCGCGTGGCAAAGCCGGTGTCGGCGCGGGGATCTTCGGCGGCGCTGACCGTGACGGACGGCAAGGTGGTCTCGGCGTCCGGGGCGGTCTGGGCCAAGGCGGGGGAGAGCAGGCAGCCCAGGGTGACCGGGGCAATCAGTTGGCGGGTGAGCATGGCGCGGCGAGAGTGCTGAAAGCGCCGGATTGTAAATGATAATGATTATCGTTTGTGATAGTTTTGCAACAATCTCGACAGGGTCTGCTCGGGCGCGGTCACTCGGAAAGCGTAGCGCCGGCTTCCACCTGACTTACTACGTGACTTAGCACGTGACCTACCACCTTGCTTTCCAGCTCGTGCCCGGCAGACTATGGTGACTAGGAGACTGGAACCGGAGAACACCATGGAATCGTCAGCATCCCCGCGCCGCATCGTGATCACAGGCGCCGGTGGCGCGCTGGGCCGCGCCGTCACCCAGGCGTTCGCGGACGAGGGGGCACGGCTGGCCCTGATCGACCGGGACGTGGAAGTCCTGCGCGCGCATGCGCCGATACCCGAGGCCGCGGGCTGGCATCTGTTGCTGGCAGCGGACGTGACCTCGACGGACAGCATGGCCGTGGCGGCGCGCAGCATCCTTGACGCCTTCGGCGGCGTGGATGTGCTGGTGCACGTGGCCGGCGGCTTCGAGATGGGCGAGCCCGTGCATGCGCTCAGCCGCGAGTCCTGGATGCGGATGATGGATCTGAACGCCTGGTCGCTGGTGGCGGTCACGCAGTATCTGGTGCCCGCCATGCTCGCGCAGGGCGCCGGCAAGGTCGTGGCTGTGACCGCGCGTGGCGCCGCTAGCGGCGGCGCCGCAATGGGCGCCTACTGCGCGTCAAAGAGCGCGTTGCAGCGTCTGGTGGAGAGCCTGTCGCATGAGGTGCGCAGGGCTGGCATCAACGTCAACAGCGTCGCGCCGGGTACGCTCGACACCCATGCCAACCGCCAGGCCATGCCGGCCGCCGATCCGTCCGGCTGGGTCTCGACCTCGGCGGCGGCGCGCGCCATCGCCTTCCTGGCCTCGGACGCGGCGCAGGCCATCCATGGGCAGCACGTGGTGCTGGATGGGCTGAGTTGAGTGGGGGAGTTGAGTGGCGTTGAGTTATGCCTTGCGCCGCGCCAGCGGCAACGTCGCCAGCCGCTCCAGCACGATGGCCCGCATGCCCGCTGGCGCCGGCAGTTGCTCCAGCAATGCTGGCCAGCGCTCGTGTGCCATCGCCACGGCGTCTTTCACGGCAGCGGTGGCGATGCGCTCGGCGATCCTGGCCTCGCGCGCGAATTCGCGGTAGGTCTGCAGGGTTTGCTCGCGCTGCTGGCGGTCGATGGCCACGTTCTGGCCGAAGCCGGCAAAGCCCGGCAGGGCGGCCACGCTGACGATGTCGTAGGCGGGCGAGAGCTCGGGTGCGATGCCGTTGCGGTACAGGAAGGAGAAATTCTTCAGGTGGGCGTCGCTGTTGCCCAGCAGTGTGTTGACGGCTTGGCGGATAAAAAACTGCCGCACGTCTTCGATGCCGCGCACGCTGAGGCGCTCCAGCAGTTGCACCAGGGCGACGTAGGCGTTGTGGCCGGCGTACTTGCGGTTGGGCATGCGGGTGAGCAACTGGCAGCCGTCCTCGGCATGCACGCGCCCGCCGGGCTCGCGGTCGAAGCGGTCCACGGCGAGGAACTGCAGGTCGGCGCCCAGGGCATCGGCCAGGCCTTCCACTTCGATGGCGGCAAGCGGCACGGGCCGGCATGGCGCCACCGCTACGCCGGCGGCCTGCGCCAGTTGCATCGAGACGTATTCGTTGAAGACCTGGCTGTCGTCGTTGCGTGCGGGCAGCTTGGCGATCAGGTCGGAGAGGTGCCCGTGGGTGGGCAGGGTGTAGCGCTTGCCGGCATGCGCGGTGGACAGCGCGAGCTTGTTCTGAACGCCCGAGACCGAGGCCGCGCCTTCGGTGGCGCCTTCGATCACGGCAATTTCCAGGTTGTCCGCGCCGCCCGTCACGCCGACGGTGCGCACGTGCTCGGGCAAGGCGTCGATGGGCGCGGGACGCACCACCACCGCGCCCGGCAGGTCGTCGCCGGCAGCGGCCAGGATGCCGAAATCGTCGCGGTCTTCTGGGCTGTGGCGAGTGGCTTCCAGGCGCTTGCGCAACTCGCTCTCGGGCAGCAGTCCGGCGAAGTAGGGCGGCAGCGCCGCGTTGGTGTTGTACAGCGCGGGATGGAAGGGGTTGGACAGCACCGCGGCGGTCAGCGTGTCGTTGCCGGGGAAAGTCAGCGACAGGCTGAGCGTGGGCCGCAGCGGGTCGCCGCGAAAGGCTTCTGCCGGCACGAAGCGGCAGGTGCGCTCGACCTCGCAGAGGTGGCCGCACAGCACGCCGTGCAGGTGCACTTCCAGGTAGCGGGGGCGCAGCCCGGCGCTCATGATGCCTGTTCCAGGAACATTTCCACCGAGGTCTTGGCCTCGCGGTCCGGCCCGCTGTCCTTGCCCTCGATCAGGCGCTTGACGGCGAGCAGGTGCTCGCGTGGCACCAGCACCCATTCCGCATCGAGCGCGGCGCCCACGGCTTCGAGTGTGGAGGCGCGCACATCGCTGCGGCCGCTCAGCGCCGTGATCAGGTTGGACGGCGCCATGCCGATCAGCCGGGCCACTTCCCCCAGCGAGGATTTGCGCGCGGCGCGGCGTGCCTGGAGCTGATCGTAGAATGATGCCATGACATAGTTTCAGATCAAATGATATGAAATAGCATAGCACACGGCTTTGTGCTCTTATGTTAATACATAATTTATAACAACTTATTATGTCATGACATAGTATCGCGCGCGACATGCCGCAAAGGAAGATAGCCAGCGAGCACGGGGCCCGTCGACCCGATCAGGCCGCCTTGCTACGGGCGGCCGCTTGCTCTGCGGATTCCAGTATGCGGAAGCGGCCGAGCTCATCCGGCGCGCACTGCGCAATCAGCCCGGTTTCCCAGGCCAGGTAGGCGCGCGCGGCGTCCTTGTTGCCCTCGTGGCGGTCGTGCACAAAGAACAGGTAATCGATGCGCGCCTCGGGTGGCAGCCGCACCGGCTCGGCGGCCTCGGGGAGGCCCGCGGCCTGCCAGGTGCGGTAGCCCTCCGCCAGCCGGTACACATGCCGGTAGCCAGCGGCCTGCAGATCCTGACCGGCGAGGCTGGCAATGTGCGGCTCGCTGGCAATCAGGATGACCGGCTGGTCGCGGGCGGCGCCGAGGCGCTCGAGCGTGGCGGGCAGGCGCGGGCGGATCGACCAGACCGCGCCTTGCGCATGGCCGCGCGCGTATTCGGCGCTTTCGCGCAGGTCGATGCGCAGCGCGTCGGGCGCTTCGGCGTGCAGCGCGCGCAGCAGACTGGCGTCGAGCACCGGCAGGGCGTGGGCGGGCAGGGTGCGCGGCGGCGCGCTCGCCTTGACGGCGGCGTTGACGCCATGCGCGAGCACCGCGCTCTCATAGCCCAGCTGGTACAGCCAACTAAACACAACGTCTTAAATAATGCAGCATAGTCGTCGTAGTACCTCGTTTGGTCTCTTCCATTGCTGGAAGCAGGC